>PCXO01000010.1:121978-134561 GCA_002771135.1 Candidatus Yanofskybacteria bacterium CG10_big_fil_rev_8_21_14_0_10_46_23 | reverse complement strand
CAATAATCGGTTCGAACTCGCCGCCCAATTCATAAAAGACAGCAAACAAGCCAAAATTATCGCTTCCAAAGAAAATCCCGAAATGGTTCGGGATTTTCTAAAAAAGATTGGTTCGAACTTCCAAATCCAAAACCAAGCCGTTTCCTTTTCGCCACGCGGAGCGTGGCAAATACTCGCAAAATGGGACTTTGGCGCGCGAAGCGCGCCTGCCGAGCGGCGAAGCCGCGAGGCAATCTCCCCCCAAAATGTTGAAATTGTAAATTGGCGGAGAGGGTGGGATTCGAACCCACGAGCCCTTGCGGGCGCCGGTTTTCGAAACCGGTGGAATAAACCGCTATCCGACCTCTCCAAAATACCCCCAGTGGAGCCTTGATTTTAAACAAAATCAACCTCATTTAACCACGAAGAAACCCAAATTGCAAAAGGGGTCAAGACATGATAGGGTGTTAGGCGTGACTGCCCTAGAAAAGCAAAAAAAAGAGTTTCTGACTCGGCCACCGGTAGTGGTCATTTTAGGCCATGTTGATCATGGCAAGACAAAACTCTTAGACTATATCCGGAAATCGAACGTTGTTGCCAGTGAGGCCGGCGGAATCACCCAGCATATCGGGGCCTATCAAGCCATAACAACTTCCGGGGGCAAAGAACAGCTCATCACCTTCCTAGATACACCGGGCCATGAGGCCTTTTCGGCGATTCGTTCTCGCGGGACGACGGTGGCCGATATTGGGATTTTGGTCGTCGCGGCCGATGAGGGCCCTAAGCCCCAGACGAAAGAAGCGATTGAATTGCTTCAAAAAGCCGAGATGCCTTTTGTGGTGGCCATTAATAAAATTGATAAGCCGGAAGCCAATGTTCAAAAGGTGAAACAGCGCTTAGCCGATGAGGGCGTCCTGTTGGAAGATTGGGGAGGGAAGGTCCCCGCGGTCGAGGTCTCGGCCGAGACCGGTCAAAATGTGGAACAACTCCTAGAGATCGTTGCCTTGATAGCCGAGTTGGAAGAACTTAAAGCCAATCCGGATAGCTTGGCTCGGGGCGTGGTTATTGAATCGCATCTCGACAATCAACGCGGGGCTGTCGGGACACTCTTGGTTTTAGACGGTACCCTTAAAACAAGCGACTGGATCGTTCTTGGCAATGAGATTGCCCGAGTCAAGGCTATGGAGGATTTTCGGGGCCAACAAATCAAAACGGCCCTGCCGGCTCAACCGGTTCGAGTTTTGGGCTGGGAGGCAGTCCCGGCTATTGGCCAAAGTTTTCAGGCGGTCGAATCGAAGAAAGAGGCCGAAAAATTGGCTACTCAGAAAATCGAGACAGTCACCGCCCTCTTTGACTATGAGCTTGAAGAAAAGCCAATTTTTGATGAACGTCCGGTCCTCAATATTATCCTCAAGGCGGATGTCCAAAGCTCCTTGGAGGCGATTGATAAGACAATTGGGGCAATCCCGCGAGAGAAAATTAATTTAAAAGTTGTTGACCACGGAGTCGGCAAAATTTCTGACGGCGATATCAAGGCCGCTATCCCGACCCAAGCTTTGGTTATCGGCTTTAACGCGGGGATTGAAAAACAAGCCGAGGTTTTGGCGGACCGAGAGTCTATCCAGATCCATAATTTTTCAATAATCTATGAATTAGTGGAGCTGATTCGAGAGCGAATGGAAGTTCTGCTTGTTCCCGAAAAGAAACGAACCGATATTGGCCAAATTGAGATTCTGGCTATCTTTGAAAAAAGCGAACGCTTCCAAATTATCGGAGGCAAGGTTATCTCTGGGAAAATGCGGAAGGGAGCGGAGATGGAATTAAATCGAAATGGCGAAACTCTAATGACCGGGAAAATTGGTCAGCTTCAGCAAGGCAAGGTTGATGTTGAGGAGGTGGTCCAAGGCATGGAGTGTGGAATTCGTTTTGATCTTCCTAAAAAATCCAAAACCGCCATACTCCCTATTCGAATTGGTGACAAACTGACTGCTTTTGATGAGGAGGTTCTGGAGGGCTCACTCTAAATATCGGGCACCGTGGCCTCAGCCCAAGGCTGATCCGCCTAGGGCGGAGAGTGGTTAAATATTTTCGATGTATTACGTTTATATTCTAAAAAGTAAAAAGAATAATAAATTGTACAAAGGATTTACTAGTAATTTACGGAAGAGAGTGATGGAACATAATTCTGGAAACTCGCCCTTCACTAGTCAAAACAAACCATGGGAACTTGTTTATTATGAGGCTTTTATTTCCAAATCAGATGCCCAAAGAGAGGAGGAATTTTTGAAAAGTGGTAAGGGCCGAGAAAGAATCAGGTTTCTCCTGATGGGAGTTTAAGTGGCACCGTGGCCGAGTGGTTAGGCAAAGGTCTGCAAAACCTTTCTACACCGGTTCGAATCCGGTCGGTGCCTCCCGGATCCTTGAATTGAGCAAATGCCGGGGTGGCGAAATGGTAAACGCAGTTGACTTAAAATCAACCGCCTAATAGGCTTGCGGGTTCGAGTCCCGCCCCCGGTACATCAAAATAAAGAGGGTCACCTTGAGGTGGCCCTCTTTATTTTGAATGTATTTGGTTCAGAGAAAGTGCCATTGAGGCACTTTCGTCCGGACGAGAAAAGCGGAGCGATGTGATTTTCTTAAAATCACCGCGAGCTGGGGCCGCGAAAATCTTGAGCGACGGCGAGAGATTATTCGTGGCCGAGTCCCACCCCCGGTACTACTTTTCTTTCTTGTGGAACTTCTGATGGACCGATTTGAGTTGCTGATCGGTAACATGGGTGTAGATTTGAGTGGTGGTAATGGAACTATGACCCAGCATGGCTTGAACGGAGCGAATGTCCGCGCCATTTCGTAAGAGATTCGTGGCAAAGCTATGGCGAAGGGTATGGGTGGTGACGTCTTTACCGATAATCCCCGCGGCCGTGGCGTGTTTTTTAACGATCCGCTGAACACTGCGCGAGGTCAGGCGCAAATTGGCATAACGATTGAATTTTTCATTTCGGGGAATACGGATAAACAGGGCCTCGTCGGCATCGGTCCGCTTATAGAGATAATCTTTTAAAATTTGGCGGGCGTCATCGGAAAGGAAAACTACACGGAGCTTTCGACCCTTTCCCCGGACCGTAAACTCTCCCCGCCCGACGTTGACCTGATCTCGATTTAGGGAAACTAATTCTGAAACGCGTAAACCGGTACTAAACAGGGTTTCTAAAATAGCGCGGTCGCGTAAGGCGCTTAAATCTTGACCGGCTGGAGCGGTCAGAAGACGATCTAGGTCCGATCGATCGAGGAAACTAACCTCGCGCCCCTCTTGTTTCCCCAGCTCGATTTTTTCCGCCGGAACCGATTTGATATCACGCTTGGCAAGGTATTTTAAAAATGCCCTCAAGACGATAACGTGGTAGTTTCGAGTTACTTGCTTTAACTCTTCTCCATCGGCGGTCTGACGCCGGTTTAAATAAAGGCGGTATTTTCGAATGGTTTCTTCGGTGATATCGGCTATTTTTTTAATTTGGCCAAAGGTTAAAAATCGTTTCAAATAACGGTCGTAATTTTCAACGGTTTTGGGCGAGCGGTTTAATTCGATCTCGAGGTGCTCCAGAAATTCATTTTTGAGAGCTTCAATGTTCATGACTTAGTTTATTATACCAATTAACTTGCCTTTTGGGGAAAACGTGATAGAGTATCTGGGTATGTTAAGCGTTCAACAAAAGACAAACACCGTCAAAAAGTTTGCTCGAAAGGAGGGTGACACGGGTTCACCCGAGGTCCAAATTGCTTTATTTACTAAAGAGATTGATTTCCTTTCGAAGCATCTTCGGAAACATAAAAAAGACAACAGTTCGCGGACGGGCCTTCTGAAAATGGTCAATAAGCGTCGGCGTCTTTTGAAATACCTAGAAAAAGAATCTTCTCGGCGCTATAATGCGGTTATTAAAGTGTTAGGCCTAAAACGTTAAGTAAGTCTGTGGTCCCGAAAAAAATGAAAGACGCCAAGCAGGAAGAGCCTCGCCATCGCCACCAGAAGGTTGGTGTTTTTGTTGACGCCCAAAATATGTATCATTCGGCGAAGCATCTTTACCAACGCCGGGTTGATTTCGGCGCTGTTTTAGAAAGGGCCATCAATCATCGTCAGTTAATCCGGTCCTTTGTTTACGCCATAAAAACAGAATCCGGAGAAGAGGAGGCCTTCATTGAAGCTCTCAGAAAGGGGGGCTATGAGGTTAAACTTAAAGACCTCCAGATCTTTCCCGGCGGGATGAAAAAGGGCGATTGGGATGTTGGGATTGCCATTGATGCCGTCATCTTAGCCGACAAAATTGATGTAGCCGTTTTGGTTGAGGGTGACGGGGACTTTATCCCCCTTGTCGAATATCTTCGAACCAATAAGGGAGTCAAAGTTGAGGTGATGTCCTTCAAGCGGAGTTCCTCGTCTCGCTTGATTGAGCTAGCCGATGAGTTTATCGATATGGAGGAGGAAAAAGATCGTTATTTGTTAAAACGTTAAAAAATAATTAGACCCCAAAGAGGCGAAAGTGTGGATTGGGCTTAGGCTTAAGAACTGATTGAAAAATAAGTTCTTAAGCCTAAACCTTCACCGACTTCTTGGGGCTTTGCCTTTATGCAAATTAAAACCTATCAGGAAGAATTGTGGGGGGAAACCCTCTCCGTTGAAATCGGCCGACTGGCCAATCAGGCTAATGGTTCCTGTCGAATCCAGTATGGCGAGACAGTCGTTCTGGTCACGGCCACGATGTCCGAATCCGCTAAAGACACGGATTATTTCCCCCTCAATGTTGCTTATCAGGAGAAATATTACGCCGCCGGCAAGATCAAAGGCTCAAAATGGATAAAACGCGAGGGCCGACCGGCCGACGACGCCGTTCTTACGGGCCGTTTGATTGATCGTGTTCTCCGGCCTCGTTTCGATCAGGCCATTCGAAATGAAATTCAGGTCGTGGCGACGATCCTCTCTTTCGATGAAAAGAATGATCCCGACGTTTTGGCTCTTTTCGGGGCTTCTTTAGCCTTGATGATTTCCAATATCCCCTTTGATGGGCCAGTGGCCGGAATCCGCGTCGGTAAAATTGGGGATCAATATGTTTTCAATCCCAACTATGCCCAGCGATCAGAAAGCCTAGTCGATGTCTTCGCGGCCGGAGATTCGGAACTTATAAACATGATTGAGGCCGACGCCAAAATTGTTTCCGAGGAGGAAATGAGCAGCGCGATTATGGCGGGTTTTAAAGAATTTCAAAGCTTGATCGAATTTCAGAGAAGGATTGCCAAGGATCTAAACCCGGCAAAAATAAACTTAGAAGCTAAAAAACCAAGTGAGGAACTGGCAAAAATTGTTAGCCAAATGAGCGCAAAAAAACTGGAGGAGATCCTATATTTAAAAGACAAGGAGGCTTTCAAAGCTGGCTTGAATCAATTAAATCTGGAGATCTTGGAGCATCTCGAAACTCGGGGAGAGCAGTTTGAACCAACGGGGCAGATCAAAAACCAAATCCAGGCCCTCATTGATAAAGAGCTCGATAACATTTTTCGAAGGAATATTTTAGAGAAAGAGAAACGACCCGACGGCCGAAAGCTTGATGAAGTTCGAGAGCTTAAGGCGGATGTTAACGTTTTGCCAAAACTCCACGGCACGGGCTTGTTTGAACGGGGGACGACGCAAGCTTTAACCGTCCTGACCTTGGCGGGCCCGGGCATGGAACAATGGATTGAGACCATGGAGCTGGAGTTAACAAAAAAGCGGTTTATGCACGATTATGTTTTCCCGCCTTTTAGCACGGGGGAAACGGGCCGAATTGGCTTTACCGGTCGGCGCGAGATTGGGCACGGGGCCTTAGCCGAGAGAGCCCTTCAGTCGCTGATTCCGGCCAAAGAAGATTTTCCCTATACTATCCGACTTGTCTCGGAGATTTTGTCTTCAAACGGTTCTTCTTCGATGGCCTCGGTTTGTGGTTCCTCGTTAGCCTTGATGGATGGCGGGGTGCCGATAAAAGAGCATGCCGCCGGAATTGCTATCGGCTTGGTTAGTGATAATGCCTCGGGCCGGTATAAAATTCTAACGGACATTCAGGGTCCGGAAGACCATCACGGGGATATGGATTTCAAGGTGGCTGGCACCAAGAGGGGCATTTCCGTTATCCAGATGGATGTTAAAATCCAAGGGATCAACGAAGCCATTTTAAAAGATGCCTTAACTGCCGCCAAAGAAGCGCGACAGGCGATCCTCGAGAAGCTTTCGGCCACGATTGCGGTCCCTCGGGCCGAGCTTTCTCCGAACGCCCCTCGAATCAAAACAATAAAAATCAATCCGGAGAAAATCGGTTTGGTTATCGGGGGTGGTGGTAAAACTATTAATAAAATTATTGAGGAGAGTGGAGCTGAAATTGATATCGAAGATGATGGCAATGTGTTCATAACTTCCAACGACGAGCAAGGCATGGCCATCGCCCTAGATTGGATCGACAAACTAACTCGAGAAGTTAAAATCGGGGATATTTTTAAGGGCCGAGTGGAAAAAGTGACTGATTTTGGGGCCTTTGTGAATATTTTGCCGGGGCAGGATGGGTTAGTCCATGTCTCAGAAATGAGTCGCGAACATGTAAAACATCCCTCTGATAAAGTAACTGAAGGGGATATTGTTGAGGTCAAAGTGAAAAATATTGATCAGTATGGTAAAATTAGTTTGACAATGAAAGGACTTGGCGATCAAGTCTCTGATCCGGATGGCCGATCAACAAAATCAAAATCCAAACCAGAACATAAGTAACCAGGGGCGAACCGCTTCTCCTCCCCCCAATCTTCCGGGGCAGGGTTTGCCTCCCCTGCCTCCGGCGCAGAGCAATCCCTCCGGGACGCAAGATGATTCTCGGGCTGATGTTCTGAAATCCTCAATTCGAACTTTGGAAACTGATCGAGGGGCTCTTTCCTCGGGTAAAAAAGTAGCGGGGCAGGTCTTTACTCGGACGCCAAGCCCGGAACTTCCTAAGCCGGTCAGCCCAATCCTCCCGCCAAGCCCGACCCGACCAACCCCTCCGCCCGCGCCCAAGAATTTTGATGTGGAACTCGGTCAGGCTCGTAAATCCCGAGCTCTTTCCAGTCCATCGGGCCCGACTTTAAAATCGGACGTAGTTTCGGTCAAAGCGATCCCTCCGCTGAAAGCCAGTCCCGCCTCCGGTTCGGGTCGATCAAAGCGTTGGCTTCTCTGGCTTTTGATCGGCGTTGTTATCGCCTTGGGAATCTGGGGTTATTTCCGATTTTTTGCCGATTCGACTCCGGTTGTGGTTGAGACCCCGACCCCCACCCCGATTCAATTTCCGGAAGGAGCCATAATTATAAACTCTAATATAAATCCGGCCGTCTCTCTGCAAACGGCGGTCCAGAATTTGAGTTTGCCGGCCTCAAATTCCTTTACCCTTCATTCCGTCTATTCGGATCAAGGCAACCAATTAAATTGGAATCGATTCGTCCAGCGCTTTGTTTTGGGCGCCCCCTTTAGTCTGGCCGACGCGACCCAAGGCCGGTATCCAAAAGTCTTAGTTTACGGCCAAACAGAAAGTTTTGATGAAACCGTAGTCCCGCGCAAGGTTATTGGTTTGGCAATCAAAGTCCAAGACTCCCCCGAATTTCGAGCTGGCCTTAGAGAGTGGGAATTAGGGTCGTTGGTCTCTGATTTTCAACCCCTCTTTGGTCTCAATGTCCTCAAGGCGGACGAAACTTTCCAAGATAATTCTTATAAAGAAACCGTGATTCGATTCCGAAACTTCAGTCGGCCCGATCGAAGTATCGACTATGCGGTGGTGATAAGACCAAGTCTTAGCCAAGATCAACCGGAGAGTGCCTATTTGATTATCATGAGCTCCCGCCAATCCACCTTTGATTTTATAGATCAGCTTGAGACCATAAGCCCTCTTTTGGAATAGCTTCCCAAGGCTAGTTATAAACCCCTCGTACTTGCAAGCGAGGGGGTCGTGTTATAATAATATTAGTTGCGCTGGTATGAGGGTGATAGGGCATTTTACTCTTGGCCCTAGCTCAAGACCGAACCATCGGCATGCCGGGGCAACACGTTCTTTCCCCCGCTCTTTTTCGAAGATCAAAGGCGTAAGCCATTTAATTATTAAAACAAGGGCTCTACGCCTTTTCTAATACTTGTGTTTTAATATTTTTTTATTTAAAATTAACTCGTTATGAATTCAGAAACTCAGGCTAAAATTAAAGAGAACCTAATCAAAGAGCGAGACCAAATCAAAAAAGAGTTGGCCGGTTTTACCAGCGAAGGTGATGTTCCGGGTGATTACAACGCTCACTATCCAGAACATGAAAAAGACGCTGAGTCAAATGCGATGGCTTTTCAAGAGATGGATCGATTAAAAGCGGTCGAGCATCGTCTCGAACATCGCTTGACTGAAATCAACGAGGCCTTGGAAAGAATTGATAAGGACGAATATGGGGTTTGCAAAACCTGTCAGCTCACGATAGAACCAGAACGAGTTCAGGCTGTCCCGACGGCGGTTCAGTGTACCACCTGCGCTTTTAAGCGCGATAACTAAGTTTCTAATCGAAAAATATCATAATGCCCACGATTGTAACCTCAGCCGCCCTCAAAGGTTTGGAAGCGGTTGAGGTTGAAGTTGAGGCCGACGCCACCCCGGGGTTGCGTTTTTTTAATGTCGTAGGACTGCCTAGCAAGGTCGTGGAAGAGTCCAAAGATCGGATTGCCTCGGCTATTCGAAATTCGGGCTATCTCCCCTACACGGCTCAAAACAAGCGAATCATCATTAACTTGGCCCCCGCTGATTTAAAAAAAGAGGGGCCTCTTTTTGATTTGCCGGTGGCCATTAGTTATCTAATGGCCACAAAACAGATTCAAGCAAACGAAACCCGACGTCTTTTCGTTGGCGAGCTTTCTTTGGACGGTCATCTCCGCCCGGTTACGGGGGTTTTGTCTATTGTCATCATGGCCCAAAAGGCTGGTTATCAAGAGGTTGTCATCCCCCATCAAAATATAGCCGAAGCCCTTTTGGTCAAAGGAATCGATGTCATCGGTGTCAAAAATCTAGGCCAAGTTATCGGTCATATCACCGGAGCCAATGTCATCAAGCCTGGCCGGCAATCCGAAAAAGAGTTTAGTCGGCCAAATTTCCCCGTTGATTTTTCTGATGTTCGGGGCCAAGAAAGCGCCAAAGAGGCTCTCATTATTGCCGCGGCCGGCGGGCATAATGTTCTAATGTATGGCCCGCCGGGTTCGGGCAAAACCCTTTTAGCCAAAGCTTTTCCTTCAATTCTTCCCCCACTTAGTTATCTCGAATCGCTAGAAGTGACGAAACTTTTCAGCGTCGCCGGTCTTTTAGGCAAGACCGCCCTGATTCAAAATCGGCCCTTTCGGGATCCCCACCATTCGGCTTCACCTCACGCGATTATCGGCGGTGGAACTATCCCCCGCCCGGGCGAGATAAGTTTAGCCCATCGCGGGGTTTTATTCCTCGACGAGCTTCCGGAATTCCCCCGCGGGGTTTTGGAGTCCCTTCGTCAGCCTCTTGAAGCGGGCCACGTCGTGGTTTCTCGAACGGCTGGAACGGTTAAATTCCCGGCTAATTTTACCCTTATCGCGGCGATGAATCCCTGTCCCTGTGGAAATTTTGGGAGTGACAAAGAAGATTGTCTTTGTAGCACCGGGGCGGTTTCTCGCTATCAAAAGAAGATCTCCGGTCCCCTTTTAGATCGAATTGATCTTCATCTAAACGTTTCGCGTGAAACAATTCGAAAAGTCTCCGGTCGAGATGAGTCAAAAAAGGCTTTAGATTCGACTGAAATTAGCAAGAAAGTTATTTTGGCCCGAGACATCCAAAGTAAACGTTTCGGAGCAATAAAAACGAATGCCTCAATGAGTTCTCGGGAAGTGGAGAAATATTGCCACCTCTCGGAGGTCGACTTCAGATTTGTCGAGAAAATTTTAGACAAGAAGGGGATATCCGCTCGGGGCTACCACAAGATTTTAAAGGTGGCCCGAACGATCGCCGATCTTCAAGGAATGGCGACTATAGACAAAAGTCATATTGCCCAAGCGGTTCATTTCCGGCTTTTCGACTCTAGCAATCGATTTTTTTAAGAATCCAATAAAAAAGGATGTTCCATGCGAAACATCCTTTTTTATTGGATTTAAGCCTTAATAATTAAGGATTTTTATATATAAATTGTCTCAGTGGATAAATAGTGGAAAACTATGACAAAATGTGGACAAACTATGACAAAACTATGACAAGGTGGACAAAATTAGCGAGATAAGGGGTTTTTTGCCCCGTGAACTTCAAAGTGAAGATGACAGCCCGTGGAATTCCCGGTTGTTCCCATGTAG
Source organism: Candidatus Yanofskybacteria bacterium CG10_big_fil_rev_8_21_14_0_10_46_23 (assembly GCA_002771135.1). Classification (GTDB taxonomy): domain Bacteria; phylum Patescibacteriota; class Minisyncoccia; order 2-02-FULL-40-12; family IGHO2-12-FULL-4; genus 1-14-0-10-46-23. The sequence continues at coordinate 124,210 of PCXO01000010.1, read as the reverse complement.
GCGATAAGTTGACCCCGAGCCACGTTACTCCCCTGTCCGATCAAAACTTGGCTGGCGTGAGCATAGACGGTTTCGGTGCCATTGGAGTGGGAAATCTTAATGTATTTGCCAAACCCGCCGTTCCAGCCAACGCTGTCCGCGGTGACCACGGCTCCGCCCGCGGCGGCATAAATGGGCGTACCACAAGCATTGGCGATATCAATGGCATTTCGGCCATGGATTATACCCCAGTTATAGCCGGTGGTGGGGGCGACGAAAAAGCCATCTAAATTGGGTAAACTGGCGAAACGATTGGCCGACGAGGTCGCAATCGGGACGCTAGCTCGGGCCTTTAAGATCCCGTCGGGGACAACAATATCTTGGCCGATATAAATGGAGGCATTGTTGTCGAGATGATTAAACTCAATTATTTTAACGGTCTCGGTCTCATACTGATTGGCGATCGAGGCGACGGTATCGCCGGATTGAACCCGGTGGATCACGCCATCAACCGGGGGGATGATCAGTTTTGTCCCCGGCTTAAGACGGTCAACATTCCCAATTTTATTGGCCCAAATGATGGACTGCATGCTCACCCCGAAGTCCGAGGCGATAAAAGAGAGGTTATCCCCCTCTTGAACCGTGTACTCTAAGACATTGTTATCCAGCTCTTTCAGGACGTCTTTAGAGGCCAGAACCCCCCCGAATCGAACGGTCGGCTCAACACTATCGTGGGTTAGGACAGAATTTTGCTGGATAGTCGGGATATCCGCTAGGCGAGCGGTTTGTTGAGTGGCTTGATTGCTAACAAACTGATCTTGGCCTAAACTCGCGCCGGCTAAGACGGCCGTGCCGTTTTCTCCGCCATAGCCTCGGGCTAGAGAGGCGAAAACATTTCCCTGCGTATCAAAATGGGCCCCCTTTGTTATAATCAAAATGGTCACAATCGCTACAACAAAAAAGACGCCGACAAGGTCGTGGGCGATAAAAAGGCGAATCCTATGGCTTATTTTGCGCAGTGTCTCAATAAGATTTGTGCGACAAGTTAAACTGGAAACAAAAAGATTCTCTTACGAGATCCTGGAAGGATTCTAGGGTTTTTGGAGCCAAAAGTCAATCAAGTTTTCAACAACACTATTGATTATCTCCTTTTAAAATCCAGAAACAAAGCTGTCTCGCAAGACGTGAATTTCCCCAGCGAGGAAATCCACTATGTATTTTTTCTTGTTCCGCCAAGGGCGGACCGTGCAACAATAAAAAATGCATCTTGCTCAACAACCTTGTTTCTGGATCCGGGTAGGCCAACTTTTTATGAGTTTTGAGCGGAAAAATTTTGGGAACTGGGCCGAGACGCTGGCCACCGATTTTTTGAAGAAAAAAGGCTATAAGATTTTGGCCCGGAATTATCGTCGGCCTTGGGGCGAGATTGATATTATCGCTCAAAAGGCGGGGATTATTGTTTTTGTCGAAGTTAAAGCTAGTCGTCAAAAACAGGCTGGAACCGGTTTTTCGCCCGAGCTAAGAGTTAACCCCCAAAAAGGCCAAAAAATTCTTAGAGTCGCCCAGAGCTATCTAGGGCAAGGGGAGCGACCTTGGCAGGTTGATATTGTCGCGGTCACCCAATTTTTTAATCAGCCCGAACCCCAAATTGAGCATCTGGAAAATGTTCTTGACAACGCCTTCTAATTAGGCTTTTTTAAGACCGATGGGGGAGAGGTAATTTCCCTTGACGGACGCCCATTCGATGTGTTACTATGTGGGCACGACGAGTTGATTTTTTACAACTAACTGAGCCTCGTTCTCATGACGAGGGCGGGGCAAATCACGTCCGCTAAGGCGGACAAACAAGGAGGAAAGAGAGATGTTGAGACTTTACGTGCTTCTGGCGGTGGCCCTTCTGGTCGTCGCAGTTGCTCCTGCCGCCCTTGGGCAGGACCTCCGGTCCGACCTCGGCTATTATGGCGGGGGATACGGCGGAGGAGGGCTTCTGGGTCTCTTGGGCGGGGGATACGGCGGGGGCCAACAGGCCTACGCCGACCAATCTCAGGGGGTTTACTGCCCCCCCGGAACTGCTCCCCAGATTGTTGAGATCCGGATTCCCGAGACCGCGGGTCAGCGCTGGTCCCGTTACGGGACGAACGCAGTCCTGCCCGCCGGGTTGATTTTCCTGGGCTCGAAGGCCTTTACCGGCGACAAGCGGAAACAATCCGCGGCTGCCGGTATTGGAGGTGGAGCCCTTTTCGTCCGCGAACT
>PCXO01000010.1:120348-121959 GCA_002771135.1 Candidatus Yanofskybacteria bacterium CG10_big_fil_rev_8_21_14_0_10_46_23 | reverse complement strand
CCCCCGCCCCACTCCGGCGGTTTCACCCCCGCCCCCCAAGCGCCGGTGCCCGCCCCCTCCCAAGGGGTGAAGTACTGGAATTGCTTTTCCGAATCGAGCATGAAGGTTGTCGTCCCCTCGGGGGAAACCTTCATGCTTGGGCCGACCCAAGCGGGGACCTTCCCCGTCGGATCGGTGGCCTATGCCATTGATTCAGACGGGGTGGCCTGGCAGCTCTCGCAAGGGAGTGGACTCCAGGTGATTCCCGGCGGTTTCAAGGGCGTGGCTAACTGAGGCTGCGCCCGGTTGTTCCAATTTTTTTCAAAATTTTCTTGAAAGGAGGGGCATTATGGCCCCACGTACACCACGCCCGACCCCGGCCACGCCCACCACCCCGCCCGCTGGCGGAGGGGTGCCCGTGACCCCTGTTACCCCCACCCCCCCGCCGGGCCCACCGCCATCGGCCGGTGGTTGGCTTCCGTGGGCGGTTGCAGGACTCGCCCTTCTGGCGCTCCTGCTCTGCCTGTTTTGGCCCACCAACTGGTGGGCCCCGGCCACTCCGGTGGTGGCCACCTCCTGTGTGACCCAATCGTGCCTGCAGGCCCTTGTTGACCAATGGGCCACGGACTCCGAGGTGGTCGCTGGGTCCTTTCTCCGGGCCCGGGCGGCCCTCCTTGCAGTCTGCCCCGACTGCAAAGTGGCCGTCCCGGCCACCCCCGACCCGCGCGCCGTCGCCCGAACTCGGCCCACCCCGCGGTCCGATCCCCCCGACCACCCCGCATCCGACCCGCACCTTGACCTTGCGCCTACCCTCGCTGAGGCTGACCCGTGTCACCCCCAAAGGGCGGACGCCGGCCCGCCCTTCGGATCAAAGATCCGCTAGGGCGCGCTACCCCCCCGTTCCTTGGAGCCCCCGACCAATAGCGTTCATTCGCTTGAGGTCGGGGGCTCTTTTCATTGAAAATAAGTCTATAAAAAGTTATTTTTAAGGGGTGAAATTTATCTCCAAGAGCGCCGAAGAAACCCGTCAGATTGCCAAAGATTTGGCTCAGCAGGTGATTAAAGAAGAGAAGCAAACCTCGGGGGCTTTAATCGTGGGCTTGGAGGGGGAGTTGGGGGCGGGCAAGACCACTTTTGCCCAAGGCTTTGCGCAGGGCTTGGGAATCAAGGAACCGATTACCAGCCCGACCTTTGTTATCTTTAAGATGTACGCTATCCCCAAGGGCAAACACTTCCGGCGATTGGTTCACATGGATTGTTATCGGCTGAAAGATAAAGCCGAGTTGGCTCCTATTGGTTTTGGCGAGGTGGCGGGGGATAATACCCACATTATTTTAGTGGAGTGGCCCCAGCGAATTGAGGGCGGTTTGGCCAAAGATCGAATTACCGTCCACATCGATCATTCGGAAGAGACGGAACGAAAAATTCAAATTAGGTAGGATTTGGAGAAACCATTTTAATATATCCCCTTGGGATCGCTCCAAAACCCAGCGAGTTTTGTTCACTCTGCATTTTTTAAAATTCCACCTTCGGTGGACCCTGCAATTTTAAAAAATGCAGTCCCAAGAAGATAAATTAAAATTTACATTAAATGCTGGAAAGAATCTGAAGACAAACCATTATTTGAAAACT
>PCXO01000010.1:98824-120325 GCA_002771135.1 Candidatus Yanofskybacteria bacterium CG10_big_fil_rev_8_21_14_0_10_46_23 | reverse complement strand
AAACGGCGAGCGAAATCCCCAGACCCAACAGAGTGAAGATTTCTCGCTGGGAAATCGAAAGATTTTCAAATGATGGTTTTGTCTGAAGACAAAACTTCTCTGGTTTTCTGAATTCGTGCTTAAATACTAGTTATGAAACGCTTTGTTTTAATTGACGCCAACGCTTTAGTTCATCGGGCCTTTCACGCCCTCCCGCCTTTGCGGACGCCCGATGGTCTGGTCACCAACGCCGTTTTTGGCTTCGCCTCGGTTTTGTTAAAGATGATTAAGGACTTAAAGCCCGATCATATCGCGGCCGCTTTTGATCTGGCCGGACCCACCTTTCGACATGACGAGTTTGAAGACTACAAGGCTCATCGGGTCAAAGCGCCCAATGAGCTCTATGCCCAGATGCCCTTAGTCAAAGAGCTCCTAACTCACTTCGGCATTCCTATTTTTGAGAAAGAGGGTTATGAGGCCGATGACCTTATCGGAACACTGGCCACAAAATTGGTTAAGGGGAAAGAGGCCCAAGTCACAATCGTGACCGGGGATCTCGATGCCCTGCAGTTGGTTACAGCTTCGAAAATCACGGTTTTTACCCTGCGGAAAGGCGTGACTGATACGATTACCTACAATGAAAAGGCGGTTAAAGAGCGCTATGGGGGACTAAAACCCAATCAGCTAATTGACTATAAGGGCTTGCGGGGCGACCCCTCGGATAACATTCCGGGAGTGCCGGGGGTGGGGGAGAAAACGGCGATCACCTTGCTGGCTCATTTTGGATCAATCGAAAAAATGTATGCTCGGCTGGAGAAGGAAAATTATAAATTACCGGAGGGGGTTAGTGAAAAACTGCGTCAAAAATTAATTGAGAATAAAGAAAGCGCCGTTTTCAGTAAATATTTAGCGACGATTGTGACCGATTTAGACCTAGACTTTTCCTTGGCCACGAATGGTTGGCGGAAGGGCCTTAATCTTCAAGGGGTAAAAGATTTTTTCAATCGGCTCCATTTTTCCAGTTTAGTTAAGCGGGCGGAAGAAGTCGGCGTTGTTAATTCGGGTCAAACTGAAATTGAATTAGCGGTTAAAGAAAAAAATGAGGCCACAGAGGCGCTCGGGGTTCTCCCCGGTAATTTTCTCGGAGAAAGAGTGGTCGCGCTTCTCTTAAGCGGGGGCGAATTTTGGTTAGCCAATTCAACGGCGGTGATAAAAATCGAGGCCGATTTGATCGCCCCGCTTTTTGGCGAGGCGGATTTAGAGATAATTACTTTTCAAGCCAAGGCGATTCTCCGAGAGCGGGGATTGCCGGAGCCAATGTTGGCTAGAATATTTGACCTAGAGATTGGCGCCTATTTAATAAATCCGGATATAAAAAACTATGGTTTGGATCAGATTATTCAACAAGAACTCGGAAAGGCGAATTCGACCGATGCCGTGGCGAAGGTCAAACTCTTTCCCGAATTAAAGGCCCGACTTTGGGAAAAATTGAAGAATCTTGATCTGATTGAAATTTTTGAGTCGGTGGAGATGCCCCTAATTCCGATTTTAACCCAGATGGAGCGAGCCGGAATTAAAATTGATCCCAAGGCCATCAAAACACTGGCTCGGGAGACGGAGAAAACCATCGCCAAGCTGGAAAAACAGATTTATAAACACGCCGGTCAAGAATTTAATATTAATTCGCCCCAACAACTGGGCCAGATTTTATACGATGATCTGGCGATAAAGGGTCGGGTTCGAAAAACCAGCGGCGGGGCCCGCTCGACCGCCGCCGGGGAGTTGGAAAAAATAGTTGACGCCCACCCAATCGTCCCCTTGATTTTAGATTATCGCGAAGTTCAAAAACTCAACAGCACCTACATCAAGCCCTTTCCCAAATTTATCAGTTCCGACAGTCGACTCCACACCACTTTTAACCAAGTCGGGGCGGGGACGGGGCGACTTTCGAGTGAAGAGCCCAATCTTCAGAATATTCCCACTCGCTCGGTGATTGGACGAGAGTTTCGGCGGGCCTTTATCGCTTCGCCCGGCGCTGTTTTGCTCTCCGGCGACTATTCGCAACTGGAGTTGCGGATAGTCGCCCATCTATCGCAAGACGAAACCTTGAAAGAGGCCTTTGCGGCGGGTCAAGATATCCATACGCGGACGGCCGCGGAGATCTTTGAGGTGCCCCCCGATAAAGTAACCAAGGCCCAGCGACGTCAGGCCAAAGTGATGAATTTCGGGGTGCTTTATGGGATGGGGGTTTTGGCCTTTGCTCGCGCGGCCGGGGTTGATCGCGTTCGGGCCCGAGAATTTATTGATCGCTATTTTGAAGAGTTCTCGGGGGTTCGAGATTATATTGATAAAATTCGCCAGCAAGTTAGCAAAGATGGCTTTGTCACCACTGAATTCGGCCGTCGCCGGTTTATTCCGGAGGTTTCGGCCAGCGCCCCCTTTATGCGCGAACAGGGTTTTCGGATGGCCGTTAATTTCCCGGTCCAAGGAACGGCGGCGGATGTGGTCAAGATGGCCATGATTCGCGTGGCCGAGTATCTTAAAGAGAATTTCCCCAAAGGGGAGGTTAAATTACTTCTCCAGATCCATGATGAACTTATTTTTGAGGTGAAAGAGGAACTTAGTGGGGCGGTGAGTAAAAAACTGGTTTCTCTTATGGAAGCGGTGGATAAACTCTCTTTGCCCCTGACGGTTGAGGCCAAACAAGGTTTAACTTGGGCGGATTTAAAATAACATGCCGGAATTGCCCGAGGTCGAGACAACGGTGCGGATGCTTGGCCGGCACCTTCGGGGCCGGAAGATTATTGATCTTTGGATTGATAAGACCAAGCCGGTCCGAACCGGACCGGGAATGAGCTGGTCGCGGAGCTTAAAACAGTGGCAAAATTGGCGGAAATTTATCGTCGGCGCAAGGATAAAATCAGTGCGCCGTCGGGCCAAACTGGTGTTAATCGATTTTGATAATTCGAAAACCTTAGTCGTTCATCTAAAGATGTCGGGTCATTTTCTCCACGGACAATGGCGCCGGCAAAAGGAGTGTTGGCTGGCGCAGACCCCGATGATTATGAAGACGGATCCCTGGAATGGTTATCTCCGCGCGATCTTTAGTCTTGATAATGGCCAAATGTTAGCTTTCTCCGATTTGCGACGCTTTGGCACCATGCGCCTAGTTTCAACGACGGCGGTCGCGGAATTAAAAGATATTAAGTCTTTTGGCCCCGAGCCTCTAGAAGAAAGTTTCAGGTTAAAAGATTTTAAAACCGTTTTAAACCGGTCGGGTCGGATTAAGACGGTTCTGATGAATCCAACCAATCTGGTCGGCGTCGGGAATATCTACTCCGACGAAGCGCTCTGGCAAGCCGGCGTTCATCCGGCTTCTCGAGCCGATAAGATTCCCGCCCCTAAGCGAAAGTTGCTCTATACCAGTTTGAGGCGTATTCTGAGGGAAGCAATTAGAAAAAAAGGCTCCAGCAACGGCGATTTTCGGACGCCGGCCGGTCAGCCGGGGACTTTCCATTTTGCTCAAAAAGTATACCGCCAAACAGGCCGGGATTGTTTAAAAAAAGATGGCGGTCGAATCCAGCGAATCAAAGTGGGAGGGCGTTCCGCTCACTTTTGTGACAAGCATCAGCAATTATTCAAATGAACCAGATAAGCCAAACTTCCCGTCAGCGGAAGTTAAAATTTTCTAAGCCCCGCACCCTGATTTTTTTAGGGGTGATTACTTTTTTTGTGATCTTGGCGCTCTGGTTTTCTTTTTTTAGTGAAAGTCGGTTTTTTATCAAAAATGAAGATCCCGGTCCCCGGGAACAGACGGGGGCGCTCTTGGGCCAGCCCTGTCCTTTTGTCGAAAATCGACCGGTGGCGGTCATGCTGGCCTCCGATCCCGTCGCTCGACCCTTGGCCGGAGTGGGGCAAGCCGACATTGTTTTAGAAATGCCGGTTACCCCCGACGGGGTGACCCGAATGATGGCTCTTTTCCAGTGCCAACAACCGGAAAGGGTTGGCTCGATCCGTTCAGCCCGGGCCGGCTTTCTTCCTTTTGTGGCCAGTTTTGACGCTATCTTTGGCCATTGGGGTGGAGAACGCGAAGCGCTGGCTGATTTAAACGCGGGGGTGGTTGATAACCTGGATGCTTTACCAAATCGATTTAACACCTTTTATCGCCAAAATGGCATCCGATCGCCTCATGACGGGTTTTCCAGCTATGAGCGTCTCGTCGCCGGCGCGATAAAATCTGGTTATCGAATCGAAAATCGATTTGAAGGTTTTGCGCGATCCGAGGAACCGCCGGCCCGAACTTTAGCTAACCTAGCCGAATCCGTGATGGTTCCTTATGCCGGAAGCTATGAGGTGCGCTGGCACTACTCGGCTGAAAAAAAGACCTATCAGCGTTCTCGGGGCGGTCAATTAGAGATAGAGGCGAATACGGGGATGCCGGTTCAGGTTAAAAATATTATTGTTTTAGAGACGACGGGGGTGCCTTTTGAGGGGCAGTACTTGGATTTGGCGGTTGTTAGCCAAGGTCGAGGCCAGTTTTATCGGGATGGTGTCAGTCAGGGGGTAATTTGGTCAAAGGCCGATTTTGGAGCGCCATTACTTTTGGAGAATTTGGAGGGTCAAGAAATCAAGTTGGCGCCCGGGGCCTCTTGGATTCACTTTATTATCTCATGATCCACACTATTTTAGGCCTCGACGGTCTCCGAGTTCGAACCCGCGTGAAAGCCGTGATTAATTTTTATAATAAGACCGGAGTTGATCCGGTTAAGTTTGATCTGGCCGAGAATTTTAAGGCGGAGGCCTTGATCGGCGCGCTCCGAAACGAATCGCTCTTTAACCATCAAAAGATTGTTGTTCTGGAGGGGTGTTTCGAGGCCAAGGAGGAGAGTCGGGTTTTGGCCGAGGTTTTGGCGACTCCAAATTTGGTCAAAGCCGAGACAACCACCGTAATTTTAAGTGGCGGAGTTGATCAGACGACGGCTAAAAAACAGCGTGAGCTTTGGGCGATTGTTGACGGAAAGCCGAATAAAATCGAATGGGTCATGCCCTTAAGGGGGCCGGCCCTAGAAAATTGGATTAAAGATGAATTCAAAACAGCCGGTTTAAAAATCAGCCCGGCGGGGCTCTTGAAACTAAGCCAATTGGCGCAAGAGGACTCGTACGCCTTGCAGCAAGAGATAAACAAACTAATTTGTTTTAAACGGGAGGGCACGATTGGCGAAGAGGATCTTCAGACGCTTGTAATGCCGGCCGGCTCCGTAAATGCTTTCGGGGTGGTTGATGCCGTGACGGCCGGCCAAAAAGTTCAAGCGGTCAAATTATTCCATCAGTACAGTCGAGCGGGGGGCGACCCCTTTCAGCTTTTCGGAGCCTTGGTTTATCAGTTCCGAAACAATTTAAAGATTAAAGCCATGTTGGAGTCGGGTTTGGCCGATTATCAAATTGAAAAACAGTCCGGCCTGCCCCCGTTTGTAACTCGAAAAACTCTTCGGGCCACCCAAAATTTTAAATTGAGTGACTTAAAGACAAACTATCAAAAGTTAGCGAAACTGGAGCGTCAGGTAAAAATGGGCCAGCGGGGGATGGCGGGGGCTTTATTTGACTTTATCGTTCAAATATAGTATAAACTTAGAACGATGTTGAATCCAGAGTCCTCTTATCTTCGTGTTGGTAATGCCAAAGCCTTGCTGGGTCGGCCCGGATATCGGGCCTATCGTTTTTTAGAGATGCTCCCGGGCCTTTTGGCCTGGGGAACTTTATTTTTAATGATCTTGGCCTCTTATTTCCTTCCGACTTATGCGGCCATTTTTATTATAATTTTTGATATCTACTGGCTGGTTAAAACCATCTACCTTTCTTTTCACATGCGCTCGACTTTTTTGCGGATGCGCCGGAATCTAAAGCGAGATTGGGCGACCGAACTGGAGCAAATCAAACCAAAGGCACCGGAGTTAGCCGGTTTGGATTGGTCGCAGATGAATCATCTGGTTATCCTGCCAATGGCGACCGAGCCGATCGCGGTGGTGCGGGAAAGTTTTCAGAGTTTGATTAAATCGAATTACCCGCGAGAAAAAATGATCGTTGTTTTGGCGACCGAAGCTCGAGTTGGGCCGTCGGCTCAGAAAGTGGCCGAGAGCATCAAGCGGGAGTTCGGTCAGCAATTTGGTCACTTTCTTGTCACCACGCATCCGGCCGATATTGAGGGAGAAATTATCGGGAAGGGCTCCAATGAGACCTGGGCGATTAAAAGCGCGAAGGACTTGATTGACTCTCTCGGCCTAGATTACAAAAAAATTATTACCTCGGTTTTCGATGTTGATACCGTTATTCCCCCCGATTTTTTCACTTGCCTAACCTGGAATTTCTTTCAGGCTGAGAAACCCTTTCGCTCTTCTTTTCAGCCAATTCCGCTTTTCACTAATAATATTTGGCAGGCCCCGGCTTTTGCCCGGGTCTTTTCTTTCACGACCACTTTTTGGCAGATGATCCAGCAGGCTCGGCCCGAGCAGTTGGTCACCTTTTCTTCACAGTCAATCAGCTTTCAAGCCCTAGTTGAGGTGGGCTTTTGGCAACCCGACGTTGTTTCCGAGGATTCTCGAATCTTTTGGCAGTGTTTTTTGCATTTTGATGGCGATTGGCGAACTGTGCCCCTGCACTATCCGGTTTATATGGACGCCAACGTTGCGCCGACCTTCTGGCAAACTTTGAAGAATCAATACAAACAAATTCGACGCTGGATGTATGGCGTTGAGAATAACCCCTACTTTATGTATGGCTTTAAGAACAACCCTCGGATCCCGAAATGGCTGAAGCGCTATCACGCTTTTAACATGACCGAGAAGAGCCACTCCGCCTCAACCAACGCCTTGTTAATCTTTTTCTTAGGCTGGCTCCCCATTGTTATTGGTCGGAACAATTTCTCTCAGAGCCTGATTTCCTTTAATCTACCCCAGATTACGACGTTTATAATGCTTTTAGCCATGGTCGGGCTGGTCTCCTCGGCGATTATCTCGGTGATCTTATTGCCCCCCCGGCCACCCCAGCTTAGTCGCTTCCGCTGGGCTTGGGTGGTCTTGCAATGGCTGATTTTCCCCTTTAATTTCATCTTTTTTGGGGCTATCCCTGCTTTAGAGGCTCAAACTCGGCTGATGTTCGGCCGGTATCTGGGTTTTTGGGTGACGCCGAAACACCGTTAGCCCTATTGACAAAAACGGGTCTAGTGTGATAATATTAAAGAGTTAAGCGATCCCGGGCAAGCCATTATAACCAACGGGTTCCTCCTCCCTTGGTAGAAATGGCTTGCTCCCTTCTCAAAGTGATTCTGGTTTGTTAGGATCATTTCGAGAAGGGACGGCTGCCCTTCGTTTCGCCCCCCTCCCGCCTGTCGGCGCGGACGGGGAGCAGTACTTTAATCATTTCAATTTTTTTAGCGGGGGCCACCCCCGCTAAGGAGAAGACCTTGAACCGACGACACACGGTGCGCCTCCGGACAGGCGCGGTATAAATATGTTCGGGGTCACGATCTCTAGAATCCCGTCAGCTGGACGGGACGATGAGCGTGGCTCACGCGGGGCTCTTCAAGACGGAACATCGGCCGCCGAGTGAGATTTATTCTCACTACCCGCCACCGTTCCTCCTGAAGAGCCCCTTCTTTTTTTGAGATCTATTCGAAGTGGTGGATTTTTTGGAAATTAATAAAGGCTTGCTTCAGGCGAGGATGTTTTGCAAAATTAGGGTCAGTTTTTAGAAATTGTTTAGCCTCGGAACGGGCTTTTTTTATTAAGGAAAGATCGGTCAGGGAAATCATCGGTAAATCCGGTTGGCCGGATTGTTGGGCGCCGAAGAACTGACCCGGTCCCCGAAGTTGCAAATCCATCTCGGCTAGAGCAAAACCATCGTCACTTTCAACCAAGGCTTTCAAGCGTTGGTTTTCTTGTTTTTGGGGACTGCCGGAGAGGAGGAAACAGTGGGACTGATGTTGGGCGCGACCGACTCGGCCTCGAAATTGATGGAGTTGAGCCAAGCCGAAGTGTTCGGCGTTTTCAATGGCCATAACACTGGCATTGGGGACATCAACCCCAACCTCAACGACCGAGGTGGAGACCAAAATGTCTAAATGACCGGTGGCAAAATCGGTCATAACCGCTTGTTTCTCTCTGGCCTTTAATCGACCGTGCAGCAGGCCCACTCGCCGGTGAGGAAAATGATTTTTGGATAAATTTTCATGCTCAGCCATAACAGCCTTGACCTCTTGCTTGATTAAATCGGGGATAGTTGTCAGTTCAGGGAGCTCAATTCGCGGACAGATCACAAAGACTTGTCGACCTTGGGCAATCTCTTGATCGATAAACCGATAGGCCATCTTTTTATGGGCCGGCGCCACTAATCGGGTTTTTATCTTTTGGCGACCCTGGGGCTTTTCTTGGATCAAAGAGATATCTAAATCGCCGTACATGGTCAGAGCCAAGGTTCGAGGGATCGGGGTAGCGGTCATGGAAAGCAAATGAGGGGTAGTGGTTGCGTTTTTGAGTAGGCGCGCCCGTTGCTTAATTCCGAAGCGATGTTGCTCGTCAATAATAACTAACCCTAAATTGGGGAAAGCGACTTTATCTTGGATTAGGGCATGGGTACCGATAACGATCTGGGCAAAGTCATTGTTAATCAGTCGGATAACTTCTTTTTTGGCCTTGGCGCTAGCGGTTAGAAGATCAATCCGAACCGCCGTATTTTTGAGAAAATTTTTAAAGGTTTGATAGTGTTGTTGGGCGAGGATCTCGGTGGGGGCCAAAACGGCGACTTGAAGCCCGGCTTGGGCGACTTGTTGAGCGGCCAGAATTGCGACGACAGTTTTGCCCGAACCGACATCGCCATTGAGGAGGCGATTCATCGGGTAACTCTTTTCCAAATCGGTCAAAATCTCATAAGTAGCCAGACGTTGATCATTGGTTAGTTTAAAAGGTAAATGTTCTGTGGCTAATTTTACCCCGGCCGGGTTGAATTTTATCTGAGGAGCCTTGAGTTGACGCAGAGTTCGGCGAGTCCGCAGGGTCTTTAGTTGGAAGAGGAATATCTGGTCAAAGGCCAATCGATTTTTAGCCTCCGTGGCTTCCTTAAAGTCCCCGGGAGCGTGGACTTGAGCAAGGGCGATCTTTAACTCGGGCAAACGATAGCGCTCTCGAATCGCCAAAGGCAAGGGGTCACTTAGTTCCCCAATTTTTTCAAAGACTTGTTGAACTAACATGCGCAGATATTTTGAAGTTACCCCGTAGGTTTGAGGGTATTGGGCGATTAGGCGACCGGTGTGCAGGGGAGTTTGGCCGGGGATAACTTTTTCATAAACCGGGCTTGAAAAAAACAATCCCTTTTTGTCGAGTTTAACTACGCCGGCTAAGCGGACCGCGGTGCCTTCGGTTAAGGTGTCGGCGATATAGGTCTGGTTGAACCAAATGGCGCGAACAGTTTCGGTGCCATCATTGATGTGCGCGGTGACAATTTTCATTGGTCTTCGGCCCCGGCGCCAAGACTGAACGGTTTCGATGGCCGTAATTTCACCGGCGATGCTGACTTCCTGATCTTTCTGAAGTTGGTCGATTGGGAGAGCGACGCGGTAGTCGAGGTAGCGAGCGGGGAGGTGGTAGAGCAGGTTCTCGACAGTGGTAATTTTGAGTTTAGCTAAAAGCTGGGCGTTTTTGGGGCCGACGAATTTTAATTCGGTAATGGGGGAATCCAACTCGAGCATATGTATTTAATACCATGCTCCAGCCAAACAGAGAAGTAAAACGAAACGGCTTTTTGGCTTCCAAAAAGCCGTTGAGTTCTGTTTTGGTGCGCTTGGCAGGATTCGAACCTGCAATCTTCGGCTCCGCAAGCCGATGCTTTATCCGATTAAGCCACAAGCGCGTTCTCTTACGGGGTCCGGTTCAATTATAACCCCAACTTTCGAGTCAGGTGATCTAAGACACTTTCTTCGTGGGGTTGCTCAACAAGAAAACGAATCAGAAAATTTCGAAGTCGGACCGGATCTTGACCATCAATAGGTACCTTAAGGTAGGGCAGGTACCAACTCCGCTGACGCAAACTTAGCTCTTGGAGTCCATCAGCTCGGAAGGTAATCCAGAAGGATTCAATTTCCTCGTAGCCGATTTGGCGATCTCCAACCTGAATGCTCGACTGGTCAACCTTAATCTCCAGCGGTTGGCGGTTGGCGATTAACCGCAGTCCGATAACAATTAGAACGGCGATTAGAAAGCCAACGGATAAACCACTCCCGTTGGTTAAGAACAAGGTTACAATAACGGCGACTAAAATGGCAATAATCGCAATCCGCCAAGGGCTAGAGGCGTGAATTTGATAATTAGCCAGCCAAACTAAATCTTTCTTCGGCAGGGTCTTTTTTCGTAAATCAACAATTGGTTTCATATTTTAGGGGGCGGGGACAATGTCCCAAAATTAGAACTAAGACAGGTTAATCGCGATTCCCAGCGGACTTTGTCCGCCGTAGCTCGCCGCTTCGGCGAGCGAAGGCGGAGGAGGTGGGATTCGAACCCACGAGCCCTTGCGGGCGCCGGTTTTCAAAACCGGTGGAATAAACCACTATCCGACTCCTCCTGAACTAAAAACGGCCTTTAGATAATGCCATTTTTCTTGACTTTATTCAATGGGGTGCTATCTTTTCTAGTGTATAAAGGGGAAGAAGTTCGCTGACAATTAGTCAAGAGATGGAGTTGGAAATGACAAAAATGAGATATTTGCACATGTACGGCAACCAGCCTGCTATACATACTGTTTCATGGACTATCCTTTGCCTAGGGCTGGGGTGTCTTGCCACTAGCTATGAAAGTTTGGGCAAGATTGGTCTTATTGTTAATCTGGGGGCACTTCTCTACGGAGTGCATATCGTTGAGTCGTTAATTAAAAGTGTCGTGTTCTTAAGGGAGAACTTTTCTGTATCAATTAAAGTGAACTCTCGTTGACCACCGCAGGGGTGGTTTTTATTTGCCGTGATATTGAGGAGTTAGCGTCGGATGTAGGGTTTTATGGGCCAAAGGAGCAGGGTGCCCAAAAGAGAGATGGCCACAACAACAACGATTAGGGTGGGAAAGCCTTGGTTGGCGGCGATGTAACCTCCGATAACGGCTAGGGCGGCACTGGCCAGATCGGTCAGGGTAAAATAAACGCCCCATTCGGTTCCTTCCTTGGCTTTATCAATATGGCGGGTAAATATGGCCATAAAGGTCGGGAAGGTAAAGGCCGTGAAAAATCCCAGAATCAATTGAATCATGTAGAGTTCAATCGGGGTATCAATAACCAGATAAAGCAGGGGGATGATGGCGATCAGGGCGGTGAAAAGAAAGAGTAACCAAAAGTCATCCCTCTCGCCTCGGATCCGATCAATCAAGTGGGCGATAGGAATTTGGGCGATACTTTTTGTTAAAAGAAAGATTCCAGCCGCGATTCCGGCAACGGCTTCATTCCCGCCGATGATAAAGTCTTCGATGAAAAGAGCGAAGATTGGCCCTAGGAGGCCTGAGGCTCCGACAACGGCGGTGTCGGAGATAATTAGAAAACGGACAACGGGATTAATATCTTTGAGGAAGTAGTGGTTGACCGCGGTGGAGCGTTTCATCGTTATTCAGGAGTTAGCTCCAAGAAATGGCGCTTGCCCTTTTGAAGGATATTCTTGCCGGCGATCAAATCAAGCGGTTGATCCAAGCCGGCTTCGGTGATTTTTTCCCCATTGAGTTTAACCCCGCCCTGTTGAACGATTCGTTTGGCGTCACCTTTGCTTTCGGCCAAACCACTTTCAACTAAGATATCGATGATGGTGGTCTGCGGGGAGACTTTAAAGGCGGGCATCTCATTTGGAGCTTCTTTATTTTGGAAGGTTTGGACAAAATTCTCGGCGGCTTTTCCGGCGGGGTCTTGGCCGTGATAGATTTTAGTAATTTCAAAGGCAAGGCGTTTTTTGGCTTCTTGGGGCGAAGATTGACCTAAAATCGCTTCAATTTCCTTTAAATCCAGCCAAGTTGTGTCTACAAAAAGTTGGCGGATATTTTCATCGGCTTGGGCCATAATGGCGCCGTACATTTGATCGGCCTTAAAATCAAGAAAGACTCCGGTCCCCATTGATTTGGACATCATCTTTTCGCCAGTCTTGGGATTTTCCAAAAGAGTCGTGATAAAAACAAACTTTTCCTTGTCTTTGAGCTTTCGCAGAAGAGTTCGGCCGGCCAAGGCGTTAAACTTTTGATCGGTGCCGGCCATCTCAATATCAACATCCATCGCGACGGAGTCATAGCCTTGCATCAGGGGATAGAAGAGCTCATGGAGATAAAGGGGTTTTCCAGACTTGATCCGTTCTTGAAACATATCGCGCTCAATCATCTGCTGAACGGTAAAGTTTGAAGCCAGATTAAGGACATCTTCAAAACTTAAAGTGGCGAGCCAAGCATGGTTGTAAAGTATTTTTACCGGGTTGTCTTTGTTGTCAACATCAATAACGGGCCGGACCTGATCTATCCAAGTCTTTACGTTTGCGGTGACGTCCTCTCGAGTCAACTGTTTTCGGGCCGTGTCGCTTTTATCGGTCGGGTCACCGATTCGGGCGGTGAAGTCCCCAACAAGAAAAATAACTTCGTGACCAAGACGGCGAAATTTCTCCAAGATCATATAATTCGTGGCGTGGCCCAGGTGGAGGGAAGTGCCGGTCGGGTCGGTGCCGATATAGATTCGCAAGCGTTGGCCCGAGGCCAAGGCTTGCCGGAGTTTATCGGGGTTAGGGATAATTTCGGCGACCGAACGAGAAAGAAGCTCGTCTATTTTTTCTTTGTCAGTATTAATTTTCATCTTAATTGCTCTACTGGTAATTCTATATTTTTCTTGTCCGAGACACAAAGCCTTTTCTACGTCTGCCCCTGCACTTTGGACTATATATGTAGTGCCTGATCTCTAGCAAAGCCCGCCTCACTCATTCTGGTGGACGGCGTCACGCTCGCCATGGCGTAGCTAAGCCGAAGTTGTACTAGACGTTCTGTAGAAATGCGGACCTCTTTTGATATTCTCGGTCTTTGTCATAGGTTCATGATCATATTAGCCGCTTCTGTCAGTTCTTCTTCGCTCGGATTGGCTCGCTTTCCTTCCATGAGAGATTTTGAAGTAATGTCGTGATAGTCATGCATCGGGACAATGTGGACATGGGTGTGTGGCACATCGAATCCAGCCACAATCAATCCTACTTTTTTCGGATTAAATTTTTCTTTGATAGTAGCCGAGAGTTCTTTTACTGCCCCCATCAAGCCCTGATACATTTCATTATCGAGATTATAGAAATCCGGCTCATGGCTCTTCGGAATTACTAAAACATGCCCAGGATTGATCGGGTGTTTATCCATGAATGCAAAAGAAAAATCATTCTCAAATACCTTGAATGATTTTTCTTCACCTCGTATGACCTGACAAAATTTACAATCTTTATCTAGCATAGTTCGAATCCCGTTATGGTTCTTACATTTTATAACTTTTCAGATTAGGTGCTTATTCAAGAACGCTCGACCCGAACCAGACTTGAGATATTTTTCGAATTCAAAAGCTTTATATTTATCGCTAAAAACTATATGCGTGACGAGTCCGACAGGGTGTCGATTCTCTGTAGCGGGAACGTAACCTTTATTGTGCCGTTCCAATCTTTCTTCCAAGTTTTCCGTGCAACCGGTGTATGGCTTTCCATTAGCGCATTTCAGAATGTAGACGTAATACATAATTTTGGCGAATCTCTCCTTCGCGACAAGCTACTTGCGGACTGTGCCCGCCGTAGCTCGCCGCTTCGGCGCGGGATGAAGGTCTCCTTCGCAAACCTACTGGCGGACTGCGTCCGCCGTAGCTCGCCGCTTCGGCGAGCGAAGGCGGAGAGGGTGGGATTCGAACCCACGGACCCCTTTCGAGGTCAACACCTTAGCAGGGTGCTGCTTTCAACCGCTCAGCCACCTCTCCAAGCTTATTTTATTGACAAATTCTGCCCGATTTTAGCACACTATTTTCCGACTGCAAAGGTGAGGGCGATGACTTTTTTGACTCCTTGGCCTTTTAAAACTCGGGCGGCTTCATTCAGAGTTGCTCCGGTGGTAGCGACATCATCAATTAAGATAATTGATTGAGGGATAGGGGTTGAATCTGATTTTATCATGAAGGCCGATTTTAAATTTTCTTTCCGATCATGGGCGGTTGCAATTTGGGCTTGCGGGGGAGTGTTTTTAACTCGAGTCAAGATCTCTCGACAAGGGAGTCCGGTTTGATCGGCAATGGTTTGAGCCAAGAGGTGGGATTGGTTAAAGCCTCGCCAACGGAGTCGGTCAGAATGGAGCGGAATGGAGGTTAAGGCGCTGGCTTGGAGATTAACCAATCCGTGATTAGCCAGAAACGATAAATAGTCCGTCATTTTTTGAGCCATAACTTCCCCCAAATTTTTTATGAAACGGTACTTAAATTGCTCGACCATGTTTTGAACGAGCGGGTGGCGGTAGCTGTAGGGACTCAGGCAAGCCTGAAGATGCCAAGTTGACTTGGGCTGGCAGATTGGGCAGAGGTGTTGGTAGTTAGTTTTCTGCTGGCAATCCAGGCAGTGATAGTCTTTGTTGAAGTCAAATTTATAAAAACAGGTGGAGCAGAGATAGCGATCTTTTAACTTTTGACAGCCCAAACATCGGATGGGGAAAATCAAGTCAAGGAAGTTTTTACTGAGAGTGTTGAGAATTGAATGGGGTGATTTTGCCGGGGGCATGATATAATTAAACCAACATGGGATTTTTCGGAATCGGCGGGGCAAGCTCTCGAGTGGGAATTGATATTGGAACCGCCTCGATAAAAATTATTGAGCTTGAGAAAAAAGGCGGTCGTTTCAATTTGAAAAACTACGGCCTTTTTGAGCTAGAGGGGACCCAAGGAGCGATTCAGGCCAAACAGAAGATTCGGAAGCTGGGCGACGAGGATATCATCTGGGGGATTCAGCAAACCATGAAGGAATCCGGGATCAAGGCCAAAGATGTTATCGCCTCAATTCCATTGTACTCGACCTTCGCGACGATTATAACCCTGCCCTATCTCTCCAAGGAGGATATCGCCAAGGCGATTCCTTTTGAGGCCCGCAAGTACGTGCCCCTGCCCCTGGATAAAGTTAACTTAGATTGGAGTATCGTTGATGTTGGTCGAAGTGTCGGAGCTCAAGGGCCTCCGCCCGAGGTGGATGTCTTTTTAGCGGCTGTTTCCAAAAATGAGACCAGTCGTTATCAGACGATAATGAAGGGGGCGAAACTGAATCTTCGGGCTTTGGAGCTGGAAAACATGTCTTTGATCCGGGCTCTAGTTGGGAATGATCGAAGCCCTTTGGCGATTGTTAACATTGGCGGTCGGAGTACCTCAATCAGTGTTATTGACAAAGGCTTTGAGCGTTTGAGCCGAAACTATGAGTTCGGGGGCTTTGAGATTACCAAGTCAATCGCAAATTCTTTAAATGTCAGTTACGATCGGGCCGAGGAATTAAAGAAAACGATGGGGCTGAAAGATTCGGGGGCCAAAGTTGTCAATGAAGCGATGCTTTCCTTGATTGACATGATGGTTTTTGAAACTCGGAAAACAATTTCTAGCTATGAGAGTGAAAAAAAGCTAACCGTGCCCAAAATTTTGCTTGTCGGGGGCCTTTCTAATATGCCGGGCTTTGCGGATTATTTTCGAAAGAAAATCGGAATTACGGTTGAGGTGGGCAATCCTTTTTCTCGGGTGGTCACCCCCAAAGAGCTTGGGCCGATTACCCAAGAATTGGGCACAATTTTTGCGGTGGCGACGGGCTTGGCAATGCGGGAAATTTAGGGAGTGTTGATAATCGAAATTGATCTAACTCTGATACAATAAAGAGATTAGAGCTTTGTTTCTAAGATAACTATGGCAGACTCTGGCGGCATCCAACTACTTCCCGAAAGTCGACGCGACATTCAGGTAAAAATACCCGGACAAAATCAGTTTTTAATTTGGGGGGTTATTTTAGCGATTATCGTCATCGGGGTTTTCTTCGGTTTAAATCTTTGGAGCCAAACGCTCCAAGACCGAGTTGCTCAGCAAGATCAAGCCCTTCAAGATTTAGATAAATCCCGAGACAAAGAAGCCGAGGCTCGTTTAACCGTGGTGCAAGGGCAGTTAGGGGCAGTGAGCACTTTATTGGAACAACACATTGTTTGGTCGCGACTCCTAAAATCAATCCAAGACAGGACTAATAGCCAGATCGAATACAAAAAACTTTCCGCCAACATTGATGAAGCCGAACTCAACATTGAGGGTCGAGCCATAAATTATACGGCCATTGCGCGGCAGGTCGCCGCCTATCTGGGGGCGGGAGCGGTAAAGGACATTGAGATTAGCGAAGCCTCTTTAGAAAATAGCGGAGCGGTTTCCTTTAAGCTCAAGGTCCTAATCGACAAACCGGAGATTCTTTTGGGGGCCTTAACTCGAGAAGAAAACTAATGGAGTATAACTTTCGAAAAATTTTAGGCGGCGCCTTGATCGGCTTGGTGGGCTTCTTCGGTTTGGGTTTTGTCTGGCCAATTTTCGGGTCAATTCGAGTTTATCAGGCGGCCTTGATTGCCCGCGAGACAGCTTTGGCAGAAAAGACGGCCCTGATTGATCAGGTCAAAAGATTAGATAGTGAGGCCCAGACTCGAAAAGCCGAGGTAGATCGTTTGGCGGAGCTCTTGCCCGAAGACGAAAATTCAAAAGAAGTTCTAGTCAGCCTTGATACTCTGGCGCGGGAGTCTGGTCTGTTCATCCGAAACTTTAAGAGCAGTATTAGGGCCGAGAGTGGGGGGCAGATCGAAGGTGGCCAGCAAATTTTAAATGTAGAGACGGTGGTAAGCGGGACCTATCCGAGTTTCTTTACTTTTATGAACCAATTAGAAAAAAGTTTGCGAATATTTGATGTTAAAGAGATTAGCATAAGTGAAAAAGAACTCTCGGGTCCGGCGGGGAAAATTTTAGACTTCTCGTTGCGAATCGAGACCTACTTTAATAATGGAGAAGAATAAAACCAGCTTTTCAAGAAACAAAAAATCCAAGGACAAGATGATTGCCGGGGCTTTAATTTTGATCGGGCTCCTAGGCGGCTACTTTTTCTACACAGCGGTCTCTTCTATTAACATCGCTACGGTCCCGGAACCAAAAGTTGATCGAGAGCTAAAAAAGTTCGAAAAATTTCGCTTGAATCTCTCCCTCTTGGATCTAGTTGAGTTTAAAGAGCTAAAGATTTTTGGAGAGTCGCCGGTTCAGCCCAGCGAGGGCGGAAAGCAGGATCTTTTTGCCCCAATCTAGGAGATCTGGGGGCCAGATTTAAATGAAAAAATTTCCGCAAGCACTGGCTGATTATCTAGTTGCCGAGAAGGTTATTCCCAAGGAAACTCTCTCAAGGCTTCAAGAAGAAATGAATCAGAGCCAAGAATATCTTGGCGAGATTTTGATTAGGGAGAGTCTAATTGATGATCTAAAATTGCGCGCTCTAAAGGCGAAACTCTATCATCTGCCGGAGGCGAACATCGCCGATTTAAAAATTGATCGGGAGGTTGGCAAGGAAATCTCGGCGGACGTCATTAATTTTTATGGGATTATTCCTTTTCAAAGAGAGGCCGAAATTCTCCGAGTCGGAATTCTGAACCCGGAGAATTTTGATGCTCTAGAGGCGCTAAAATTTATTGGTGAAGATAAAAAAATCCAAATTGAAAAATATGTGATAAGCCACGCTGATTTTAGCAAACTTTTGCGGGAGTATAGTTCCTTAAAATCGGAAGTAGGCCAAGCCCTAGAGAATATCACGGCTCCGGAAGGTCCCGAATTAAAACTGAATGATAAGGTAAAAATCGAAGAGATCACCGCGGAAGCGCCGATCACTCGAATTGTCGCGGTTGTGGTTCGACACGCGGTCGAGTCTCGAGCTTCAGATATTCACATCGAGCCCTTTGAGGATAAAATTCGAATCCGATTTCGAGTTGACGGCGTCTTGCAGTCGGCGTTGTCGCTACCGAAAGACTTATTGCCGGCGATTGTAACTCGGGTAAAGATTCTCGCCAACTTGAAAATTGATGAGGCGCGCCTGCCCCAAGACGGCCGATTCAGCACTCACTTAGAAAAGCGAAAGATTGACTTTCGGGTGTCTATTCTTCCAACTAAAACCGGAGAAAAAGTGGTGATGCGAATTTTGGATCCAATTGCCGATATCAGCCTGGAATCACTTGGTTTCATGGGGCGGAATTTGGCGGTCATCCTTCGAGTTATGGATAATCCGTTCGGCCAGATCCTTATCACCGGACCGACCGGCTCGGGTAAGAGCACAACTCTCTATGCCATGTTAGCCAAGTTAAATGTTGAGGGGGTAAACATTACCACCCTAGAAGACCCAGTCGAATACTTTGTCGAGGGGGTGAACCAATCGCAGGTTCACGAAGAGATCGGCTTTACCTTCGCCAACGGTTTACGAAGTATTCTTCGGCAAGACCCGGATATCGTCATGGTCGGAGAAATTCGAGATGGGGAAACGGCGGCTTTAGCGACGCAGGCGGCCCTAACGGGGCACTTGGTTCTTTCGACTTTGCACACGAATGATGCTATCGGGGTAATCCCGCGGTTGGTGAATATGGGAGTGGAGAAGTATCTCTTAGCCCCAACCCTCAGTTTGGCTATGGGACAAAGGCTTTTACGGCGACTCTGTCCATCATGCCGGGTGGCCGATAAGCCCAATGTCGGGGAAAAAGAAATCATTGATAAAGCTTTGGCCCAGTTGCCCAAACAAGCCAAGGCCGAAGTGCCCGAGGAACGATTGTTTTTTCGGCCCGCCAAGGAGGGTTGTAAAAAGTGTGGGGGAAAGGCCTATAGTGGTCGAGTGGCCATTGTTGAGGCTTTAGAGATGACGGATGAATTAGAAAAAGTTGTTTTGGGTTCTCTCTCGGAACAGGCGATGCGACGCGAGGCCTTCAATCAAGGGATGATGAGTATGTTTCAAGATGGAATCATGAAAGTCTTACGAGGGGTCACTTCCTTGGCCGAGCTCTTGCAAGTCGCCCAGATGATTAGCACAACCGTGGCCGATGAGGCGACCCCCATCAAATCAGAGTCCGAAAAGATTCCCGGAGGGCCCAGTCTTGAGTCTGGTCCGGTTGTAGCCGACAAAGAGCAATCTTTTGGAGTCTAATCATGATATACTGAGCAAAAGATGATTGATTTTAAGAAAAATTTAGAAGAACTATTACTTCTGACCGCTCAAGAAGGGGCTTCGGATTTACATTTATCGCCGGGGGTTCGGCCGACCCTTCGAATTAATTCTAAATTGGTGCCTCTGACTCAGCGAGAGATCCTCGATCCGGAAGCGCTTACGGGTCTGGTCGGGGCGTTAATTAATGATCCGGCCCGAATCGAGGCTTTCAAGAAAGAGCGGGAGTTGGACTTTTCTTATGTTTTGAACGGAGCTCGTTTTCGGGTCAATGTTTACCACACAAATGGGATTCCGGCGGCGACTTGTCGGTATATCCCGACTAAAATTCGGACTCTAGAGGAGTTGAATATCCCGGCGGTCGTCAAAACCTTTTCCCGACTGTCGCAAGGATTCGTGCTGGTCGTGGGGCCTACGGGTCATGGTAAATCAACGACTTTGGCGGCGATTATTGATCTGATCAATAAAGAGCGAGCGGAGAAGGTGGTCACGATTGAAGATCCGATCGAATATATTTTTACCAATGAGAAAAGCATTATTGATCAGAGAGAGGTGGGAAGCGATACCGACTCCTTTCAACACGCGATTCGCTCGGCTTTTCGAGAAAACATTAACGTTTTATTAGTCGGGGAGCTTCGGGATCATGAAACCATGAGCGCGGCCGTAACTGCCGCCGAGACCGGTCATTTGGTCTTGACTTCCATTCACACCAATAGTGCCGCTCAAACAATCGAACGAATTGTCGACACTTTCCCGCCAAGTCAGCAAAATCAGATTATCGCCCAACTGGCCAACACCCTCTCGGGTGTGGTTTCACAGCGCTTGATTCCGGGACTGAACGGGGGATTGGTACCGGCCGTGGAAGTCATGTTTGGCAATACCGCGATCCGGAATTTGATTCGAGAACATAAGTTTCATCAGATTAACTTAGCCATTGAAACCGGCCAAGATGACGGCATGATTTCCTTAAATCGTTCCTTGGCTGATTTAGTCCACCAGAAATTAATTTCTCTGGAGCAGGCGAAATTTTACTCGCTTAACCCCAAAGAGCTGGATCGACTAATCTAAAAGTATGGCCGATTTTAAATACCAAGTTCGAGACAACACGGGCCAGATGCGCCAAGGCGTAGTCGAAGCTGAATCGGAGGAGCGGGCGGTGGAGGCGCTGCACCGTCGAGGCTTTACCATTTTAGCAATCGAGGGCGAAAATCGGGGTTTATTTGAAAAAGATTTGGGGGGCTATCTTTCTAAGCCGACTCGACGAGATTTGGTTATGTTTACTCGGCAACTTTCGACGCTAATTGATGCGGAGGTCCCCCTTGTTGAGGGTCTCCACACTTTATCGGAGCAGTCTGAAAAGTCGGCCTTTCGAGAAATAATTGAAGAGATTTCCAATGATATTCAGGGGGGCGCTTCGCTTTCACAGGCGATTAGTAAACATAAACTTTTTGGTCGGTTCTACGTTAGTTTGGTTCGGGCCGGAGAGATATCGGGTCGACTTCAAGAAACCCTGATCTACCTAGCCGACTATCTGGAACGCGTGGCCGAGATTAACTCTAAGATAAAGGGGGCCTTAGCTTACCCAATTTTTGTCCTAGTCGCTATTTTCGGGGTGGGAGTCATTATGATGACGACGGTGTTGCCCCAGCTCTTGACCATTTTGACTGAAGCCGGAGTGGCCGATTTGCCTCTTTCCACCCGGATCTTAATTTTTACGACTAATCTAATAAATAACTATATCGTCGTTTTCATCGCCGGTCTAATCGCTCTCGGATTCGGTCTTCGAGCTTGGGTTAAAACGCCGGCGGGTCGGTTCAAACTTGATATGCTCAAAATCAAGTTTCCCCGCTTGGGCACTGTGGCCCGAAATATCTATCTGGCGCGAATTGCAGAAACTCTGGCGACTTTAATCAAGGCCGGCGTCCCGATCTTAGAGGGGTTGAAAATAACCTCGGAAATTGTCGGACACGCTCTTTACGAGAAGATATTGTTAGAGGCGCAGGCCTCGGTCCAAGGGGGCGGAACGATCTCCGAGGTCTTCCAAAAATATGAAGAAATACCCGCTTTGGTTAGTTCGATGATGGCGATCGGCGAAAAAACCGGGAAGACCGATTTTATGCTGGAAAATGTTCATAAATTTTATAAGAGCGAGGCGGAGCGAGATATTCAGAGCATCTCTCAGTTGATTGAACCAATTTTAGTTTTGTTTTTGGGGGGAATTGTTTTCATTATGGTCTCCTCGATCCTTTTGCCCATCTATAACTTGGTCGGAGCCGCTTAGCGGG
>PCXO01000010.1:64024-98792 GCA_002771135.1 Candidatus Yanofskybacteria bacterium CG10_big_fil_rev_8_21_14_0_10_46_23 | reverse complement strand
CCTTATTCAGTCTGATTCGGACTAATTATATTTCCAAACTATGTTTAGAAGAAACAAAGAGAAGGGTTTTACCCTAGTTGAGCTATTGGTCGTTATCGCTATTATCGGCGTCCTTTCGACGTTGTTGTTACTTCAATTAGGCACCGCTCGAGCTAAAGCGCGAGATGCCAAACGTATCTCTGACATAAATAATCTGCGATCAGCGGTAGAGCTTTACTTTGACGATTTTGGTCAGTATCCGCCCGACCCCTTAACAGCGGCTGATTTAGTAACCAATAACTATATTACTCAGGTGCCGGTTGACCCCTTGGATGGCGGGGCTTACGAGTATGTTGTGGATACCTCAAACTCACGCCGACTCGGTTACCATCTTTACACAGAGATGGAGGGACGCGGAAACTGGTCCGCCGGTGACTCGGATATCAACTCCTCTACCGGTTGGGATACGACCGGAGTCAATGCCGCCGCGGCTGGCTCAGAAGCCTGTGCTAATCGCGACCTGAGTGACAACGAGTGTATTTATGATGTTGGCCAGACGATTTAAAAATTGCAGATAAGTTTAATTCTATTCTGGTTTTTTGTCGGAGGGAGCGTAGGGAGCCTTACCTACGCTCTTTCTTTTCGCTTACCTCAGTCGCGCCCCTGGGCGAACGCGCGCTCGATTTGTGAATTTTGTCAGCGACAATTGCGCTGGTTCGAGTTGATCCCATTTTTCAGTTTTATCTTTCAACGGGGCCGGTGCCGTTATTGCCACAAATTAATTGGGTTCGGCTATCTTTTGGCGGAGCTGATAATGGGACTGTTTTTTGTTGTCTTGATTCAGGCCCGGGGATTAGATGGGGGAACAATTTTAGGCTTATTTTTAGGATCAACTTTGTTTCTGATCGCGCTGATTGATTATCGCTACCAGATAATTCCGGACCGATTGCTTCTTTTGGTCTTGGTTGTTTGGGGAGGCTTTTTGGGACTGATCTACTGGCGATTCCCACTCCAGATTGATCTTCCGTGGGCCAATTTTGCAACGGGGTTGGGGCTTTTTATTTTTTTCGGGCTCCCATGGTGGATTTCCAAAGGTCGCTGGATTGGTTTCGGAGATGCTAAATTGGGGGGTCTCTTGGGTCTAGTTTTCGGATTTCCCCAAGCCATATGGTTGGTTTATCTGGCGATAATCGGCGCGTTGGGGTTTTCCGCAGGTCTGCTACTGCGAGGCCGGGCAACCCGAAAAACGGCGATCCCTTTTGGAAGTTTTTTAGCCGGCTCCGGCCTCATTCTGATTATTTGGGGACCAGTCATAAATTCATTTTTTATGAGACTTTTGCTATAGTGAGGGCACATGAAAAGCTTTGGCCGAGTTTTTAAGAATGCCGGGTTTACCTTAATCGAAATTCTGATCAGTTTGGCGGTTCTAGCCATTGTTTCAGCTTCGGTTTTGAGTAACTTTGGGGCCTTGTCTCGAAGTGAGTCAACGATTCAGCGCGCCGCCCTGCAATTCGTCAGTGGCGTCCGATCGGCCCAAACCCAAGCGGTAACAACGACTGATGTTCGGGGGGATATTCCCTGCGGGTATGGCGTCCACTATGAAGATGGCAATTCGGCCTTTGTCTTCGTTAGCCCCAAGCCCTTCACGGGGAGTTGTGCCACTCAGAATCGGAATTACAGCGCCAGCTCGGATCAGATTCATCAGACCATAGTTTTTTCGGATAAGAATATTGAGATTAAATCAGCTTTTGCCGACATTTTCTTCGAACCCCCCGATCCGAGGACTTACATAAATAACAACTATAGCGCGGATGGTTATGAAGACATCAGTCTCGGTTTCGGGGGATTTAATTGCGGGGAGGCGCCCTGCAAAACTATTCGGATTTATAATTCCGGTCGAATTGATGTTATCTAATAAAGAAAAAAATGGTTTTACGTTGATCGAGGTCCTAGTCACCCTCTTTGTTCTAAGCGTTGCCTTGGTGGGAGTTTTCTTTATTATTACCCAAAATCTCGCCAATGCAACCCGAGTGGGGAATAATATCTTGGGGGCCCATTTGGCCCAAGAGGGGGTCGAGCTGGTCCGCAACATTCGAGATAACGAGTGGCACGCTACGGATACTTTTGGCAACACGCTTCCCAATGGGACCCATGAAGTTCAGGCGCTGACTTGGAATAGTCTCAACAGTCGCTGGGACCCCGCTTATGCTCTACGGTCTTTTAACGACCAGTTTTTGAAAAAAGATCCGGCGACCGGAGTTTTTGGCTATGACCTTGGGGCAGATTCGATCTTCAAACGCAAAGTGGTTATCAGTACGCCAACCGGGGAAGGCGCTTTTCACAAAATTGTGACGGTGACGGTTAGTTGGGCAGAGCGAGCCTCGGCGAAGTCGATTATCGTTGAAGAACACCTTTATGACTGGTTACCCTAATTTCAAAAACAAAGAATCTCAAGCCGGCTTTACTTTGGTTGAACTTTTAATTTCGATTTTTATTTTTTCGGTGGTTATTCTAGGGATTGGGGGAATTTTTGTCGGCGCCCTGAACATTCAACGTCGGGCCCAACTGATTCAAGAAGTTCAAGAAAATATAAATTTTAGCTTTGAGGCGATCGCCCGCGAGATTCGGGTGGCTCGAATAAATTGCGGGGGCTGTACAAGCCCGACCGCAACTCTTAACATTGACCATCCGGTTAATGGGAATATCACCTACCAGCTAAACAATGGGGTGATTAACAGAGTTGTGGCCGAGGAGTCGGCCACAACTCTGTTGACCGCGGAAGACATAACCATAACCGACTTAGACTTTTATATCTCCGGCGTCGGTGAAGATAATCGTCAGCCCCGAGTGACCATGGTGGTAAGTGCCCAGGCGACAAAGGGTCGAACGACCGTGACGCTCACCACCCAGACAACTTTATCGCAACGTTTCGTCATCGATCAATAAAATGAAAAAAGATAACCGACAATCCGGAATCGCCCTACTCCTCTCACTTCTATTCTTGGGGGTTATTCTTTCGATTGCTTTTGGCCTCTCGGCGGTTTTTATCCCCAAAATCAGACTCTCCGTCGATGCTCGAAATTCGCCCACGGCCCTTTTCGCGGCCGATAGTGGGCTGGAATGGTGTCTCTACATCAGCGAAAAGGGCCCGATCCCGACGCCACTGCCACCCGTTTTTACGACGGGAGCAACGGTTGTATTGACTCCGACCGATTGCTCCGGCTTGACCATTAAAGCCGTGGGAACGTTTAATCGGGTTAACCGGGCCCTAGAGGTCAATTTTTAACCATGCTCAATTTCGAGAGCAAAAAGGAGGCGCGTCTTCGAGCGGAGAAACTCCGACGGGAGATTGATTATCACCGCCATCTTTATCACGTCGAAGATCGACAGGAAATTTCGGCGGAGGCCCTGGACTCGCTAAAAAATGAGCTTCAGAAAATTGAAGATGAATTTCCTGATTTAATCACGCCCGATTCACCGACCCAGCGAGTCGGCGGAGAGGTTCAGGGGGGGTTCAAAAAATTTAAACACCCCCAAAGGATGCTCTCTTTCGTCGATGTTTTTAATCAAGCCGATTTGGAGGCTTGGATCAATCGGAACAAAAAAATAAGACCGGAATTTGACCGAGGCGGTTACTTTTGCGATCTAAAAATAGATGGTTTGGCCATGGAGCTGGTTTATCGAGGCGGTCTTTTAGTGGCGGGGGCGACTCGAGGCGATGGTCAGATTGGGGAAGAGGTGACGGAAAATATCAAGACCATCACGGCCATTCCCCTGCGGCTCAAGGGCGATCTGGGGGGACGGGGAGAGGTGGTTGTCCGGGGGGAGGTTTTTATGACCAAGGCCGAGCTGGCCAGAGTTAATCGGGAACGGACCAAGCAAGGCGAGAGTCTGTATGCTAATCCGCGAAATTTAGCGGCCGGTTCAATTCGACAGTTGGATCCGAAAATCACCGCGACCCGTCAACTTCAGTTTCTGGCCTATGCCCTAATCTCTGATTTGGGTCAAAAGACTCGGGAACAAGAGTACCAAATTTTAACGGGCTTGGGTTTCCCAACCAATAAAGAAGCGCAAACGATCTCAAAGGCCGAGTCGGTCCAAGGTTTCCGGGATAAATGGGAAATTAAGAAAGATTCTCTGGGTTTTCAGATTGATGGCATTGTCGTTAGCGTCAACAGCTTGAAAGACTTTCAAGCGCTGGGAGTGGTCGGTAAAACTCCGCGAGGGGCGGTCGCTTACAAATTTTCACCCGACCAAGCGACAACTAAAGTCAGGGGCATTAGTGTCAGTGTCGGTCGAACGGGGACTCTAACCCCGATCGCTTTGCTAGAACCAGTAGCGATTGGCGGGGTAACGGTTTCGCGAGCTACACTTCACAATGAAGACGAAATTGAGCGGTTGGGGCTTCGGATTGGCGATACGGTTGTTGTCGGCCGGGCCGGGGACGTCATCCCCGACATCATTAAAGTTTTACCGGAACTTCGAACCGGCCGAGAAGAAAAATTTAAATTCCCAAAAACTTGCCCAATTTGCGACGGTGATGTTGTCCGGAAAATTGGGGAGGCGGCCCATCGGTGTCGGAATAAAAACTGTCCAATGATAAAAAGAGAAGGACTTTACCATGCGGTTTCAAAGGCGGGCTTAAATATTGATGGCTTGGGGCCAAAAATTATTGATCAATTGGTTTACGCCGACTTGATAAAGGACTCGGCGGATCTTTTTTCTTTGAAGGAGTCAGACCTGTTGGAGCTAGATCGGTTTGCGGAGATTTCCGCCAAAAATATTATTACGGCGATTAAGGCCAAAAAGACAATTAGTTTGGATCGTTTCCTTTACTCTTTGGGAATTCCTCAGGTCGGCGATCAAACCGCGATCGCCTTAGCGGAGCACTTTGGGGTTTTAGATAAAGTAAAGACGGCTTCCATTGAAGACCTGGTTAAAATAAATGATATTGGCGAAATTGTAGCGAAGTCGATCGCCGATTGGTTTGGAGATTTGAAAAACCAAGCTCTTTTGGAAAAGTTTAAAACGAAGGGGGTGCGGGTTGAGGTTCAAAAGGTTAATCGTGGAAAGCTTTTTGGCAAAACCTTCCTTTTCACCGGAACCCTCAACTCAATTTCCAGATTGGAAGCCTCAAATCAGGTCCGAGCCTTAGGAGGGAAAGTTGTTGCCGGGATCACAAAAGACCTAGATTATTTAGTCGCGGGCAAAACCCCCGGCTCAAAATTGGAGAAAGCCCGATCTATGGGGATAACAATTTTGGATGAGAACCAGTTTTCGGCTATACTTAAGTGAAGCTAAGGAGCGATTTATTAACTTTTGAGAATTTTTTATGAGAGGTAAAAAAGTGTTAAAAACTGTTGGAGTGGTTGTCTTGATCTACGTTCTGGGAATGACCGCTCTTATTTTCGGAAAGGGTTATTTGGCAGTGGCGCCTTCAGAATCGGAAGCAACCGAGGATATGGCCTATGGTATTAGAGTAAGAGCGACAACGTTGGTTCGCTATTATTGGAATCCGTTGGATATTTTTAGCAGTCCCAGCGTTGAAAATTCGGCCAGGTTGAAGAAGGCCCCAACCCGATAGCTAATTGTCAGGTTTCAGTTCCCAGTCATATTTAAAGGGTAAATAGTCTTGGGAGAGTCATCTTCCATATTTTTTAAATGAAACTAAAAAAGATTTTAAAATGGATTGGCATCGTTGTTCTAGCTTATTTTGTAGTTGCGACCCTCTATCTTCTGGGTAGCGGACGGCTAGTCGCGGTGCCATCGGAATCCGACGCGAGTGATGATTTCACCGTTAGGGGGGACGGCGTCATTGTGCCTAGAACCCCGAGCATCTTCAGGGTCGTATCTAATTTTACTCCTTGGGCTCTTTTCAATCAGAAAACTTCTCAGCCTCCCGTCCGAAGAAGATAAAATGAGAAAAACTTTTATTGCCATTGGGATAATCTTCGGGCTCTACGCCTTTTCTGGAGTCTTTTATTTCTGGGGGGCCGGCCGGTTTACGACCGAGCTAGCCCAATCCGACGCGAGTCAATCTTCCGGTAAACCAAGAGCTGTCAATTTGGAAACTCCCGCCTTTTTCCGGCCTCTGGAGACGATAATTTTTTCAGGAAAATAATCTTATGCCTCGACCCACGGTCGCCGATATTATGACAAAGGAGGTGGTAACGGCTTTCGCAGATGAGCCGGTGGTTGAGGTGGCGCGGCGAATTTTCGAACATAACTTTGATGGCTTGCCGGTCGTCGATATTGATCAGAGAGTTGTCGGAATTTTGACCCAATACGACTTAATCTCGAAGGGGACGGCTTTTCATATCCCGACCTTCATAAAACTGATGGAGCAACTGCCGGTTTTGAGTCAAGAGAAAAGTCAATTCAAGAAAGAAATTGAGCCGATCTTAAATCTGAAGGTCAGCGATGTTATGAATCACGATCCGTTAATGGTTCGGATCGATGAGAGCATTGACGCGGTTGCCAAGGCTTTTTCGGAGCATCATCGGGTTAACCCGATTCCCATTGTCGGTCCGGACAGGAAACTTAAAGGGATCATCAGTCGGCATGATCTGATCCAATTTTTAGTGGGCCCCAAGCCCGGCGGTGGGCGAGCCCAGAAATCGATCGATCTGCAGATCGAGGAATTTGTCGGTAATTTTGGGGATCAGTTTACGCTGACAACAAAAGCGCGGGCCCGGCACTGGCTTTTTTTCTCGATTCTTTTCGCGGTGGTTGGCTTTTTTGTCGCCTTCGCCTTCATTCTTCGATTTGTCGTTTATCAATAACCTAGGGCCCAAAAAGCTCTAGTGGCTTTTTGGGTTTCTTTGTGTTAATAAAGAGATAAATTCATGGCTTTTTCTAAGGAAGACATAAAGCATATTGCGGGCTTGGCGCGACTTCGCTTGACCGCCCAAGAGGAGGAAGACTACACCAAAGAGGTTGCTTCTATCCTTAATTTCGTTGATCAACTTCAGGCCGTGAAGACGGATAATATTTCTCCTCTGTATCAGGTAACGGAGATCGAAAATGTTTTGCGACCGGACGGGCAACCCTATCCGAGTGATCGAGTTAAAACTTCCGCTCTTGTTGATCTTGCTCCCGATAAGGATAAAAACTATGTTCGGGTTAAGGCGATTTTAAGTCGGAAATAAAATGGAATTAGCGAACCTAACGATTAAAAGGGTGCAGGCCGGCCTCTCAACCGGAGAATTCACGGCCACGGAGCTTCAGCAGGAGCTAGGTGATTTTGCTCGGCAAAAGGATAAAGACCTCCATGCCTTTTTAAGTTTTTCTGACCCGGAGGCTCAAATTCGAGAGGGTTCTTTGGCAAATGTGCCGATTGCGGTTAAAGACAATATTTTAATTGCGGGTGGAAAGACCACAGCGGCCTCAAAAATTTTGGAGAATTATGTCGCGCCTTATGACGCTACGGCGATTAGTCGTCTTCGAGTGGCGGGGGCCTGGTTTCAGGGGAAGACCAATCTCGATGAATTTGCCATGGGTGCCTCGACCGAGAACTCGGCTTTTGGGGCGACTCGGAATCCTCACGATCCCACCCGCGTGGCGGGGGGGTCCAGCGGTGGCTCCGCCGCCGCGGTGGCAAGTGGTCAAGCTGTTGCCGCTCTGGGTTCGGACACGGGTGGCTCAATCCGTCTGCCGGCGTCCTTTTGCGGAGTGGTGGGCCTAAAACCAACTTATGGGCGAGTCTCGCGGCACGGGCTTATTGCCATGGCTTCCAGTTTTGATCAAATCGGCCCGATTACCAAAACGGTTGAAGACGCGGCCATCCTATTGGCGATAATCGCCGGGCAAGACGAGCTTGATGCCACCTCGGCGCTCCAACCAATCGAGGATTATGAGGTTAGGCTGAGGGAGGGGGTCGTCGGCAAGAGAATTGGGGTGCCAACGGAGTTTTTTGCCGAAGGTCTCGATCCGGCGGTGGCCAAGGTTGTTAAAAAAGCGATTACTGAACTTGAGGCTTTGGGGGCGAGGGTTGGTGAGATTACCTTGCCCCATACTAAATACGCCGTGCCTACGTATTATATTTTAGTGCCCTCGGAGGTTTCGGCCAACGTTGCTCGATATGACGGTATAAAATACGGCCTTTCCGTGCAAAGTGAAAATCTTTTGGACACATATCTTGATTCTCGGGCGCAGGGGTTTGGCGCGGAGGTGCGCCGACGAATAATTTTGGGAACTTACGTCTTGTCTTCGGGGTATTTTGAGGCCTACTACGCCAAAGCCCAAAAGGTTCGCCGATTAATCAAGGAAGATTTTGATAAAGCTTTTGAAAATTTTGATGTGATTGTTGGCCCAACCGCGCCAACCCCAGCCTTCAAGATCGGAGAGAAGAGCGATCCCGTTTCAATGTATCTTCAAGACATTTATACCGCGCCAGCCAGTTTGGCGGGGATCCCAGCAATTTCGATTCCTTGCGGTCAAGTTGAAGGGCTCCCGGTGGGCTTGCAAATTATGGGTCGCCAATTTGATGAGGCAACGGTTTTGGCAACCGCCTACGCTTACGAACAAAGATAATATGGATGAATTTGAATTACTTTTTACGGACCCAAGCCAAAGTGTTCACCAAATTTTGGAGGGGGTTTATAAAAATTTTGATCTGGGTTTGTTCAGGTCAGACTTTTCTGAGGCAGCCACAGCCCTACCGGTGCAAGAGGCTCGGGCGGTTTTTGGTGGCGTTTTAACGACTTTGCAAATTGTCGGCGTTATCGTCACGGTTATCTTGATCGTTCTCTTGGGTTGGTTTTTGAATCGAGTCTTGAAGTTTAAAGAGCATCAACGAACTGTTTCGCCCAGCTTCGGTTCGGTCGAGGTGGCTCGAGAAAAAATTCAATCTCGTTGGGATGAGGTTCGGGATCATATTAGCTCGATAAGCGACTCGGAGTGGAAATTTGCTGTGGTGGAGGCGGACAAGTTGGTTGAGGATGCTCTTCGCCAAGTCGGTTTTAGCGGTGATTCAATGGGCGAGATCCTCAAGGGGATCGACAAGACCAAGTTGGCCAGTTTGCAGGGTCTTTGGGACGCGCATAAACTTCGAAATTTGATTGTTCATAATACGGATTTTGAAGTCAAACAAGCCGAGGCCCAATATGCCTTAAAACAGTTTGAAAAGGCTCTGACCGAAATCGGTCTTTTGTAGTTGATCTTTAAAAAAAGGGGGAAGGACACAATGCTAGGTCAATATCGAAAAGTTATTTTATGTGGTTGCCGATCCGTGGCCGAGATCGTTATCACCTTGAGGTCGGGAAGAAAAATCTCGGTTTGCCTTATTTGTTTGGTTCGGGTAAAGGCCAACAAAATTGCCATGACGGAGGCCGCCCCGGGCTTTAGCCCGGAGGTGGTCGCCAGAGACCTAATCAACCAGATGCCCGATTACCCGCGAGTGGGGGGCGGTGAAGAATGACGCCGGTTTGTTATCAGAACTGTCCCGAGGAGCCGATCTTCGAGCTTCATTTCGAAAATGGCGCCTGTGTTTTTGCTTGTGTTGAACACGCGGTGGGGGCGATTGTGGCCCGGCCGGCTAGCGAGATTAATCGCCAATCCTCCCCGCGGGTGGTGGCTTTCAAGGGGATAGATTCGGGGTTGTGGTTGGCGGAGCGAAAAAGGGCTCTGGAAAGGGGGCTTCGACTTCTTCCCTTGTACACTCCGGGGAAAGGCTTATTGTTACCCAAGGGGAGCTGATCTCCCCTTTTTGTTTACCTAAAGTTCATAAATAGGCTTGCCGAATTTAATAAGATTTAGTTTCTTTTCTCGCCGCCAGCCTTTAGTCTGAGCTTCCCGTTTCAGGGCGCTACTTCTGTCTTTGTGACTTTCCGTATACAAAACCTTTTCTACTTCTCTCGAACTCGTATAGTGTCCACCTTTGCTATCTTTGTGCTCTTGGAAGCGACGTTTAATATCTGTGGTGATTCCGGTGTATATTGTTCTGTCCTTGCATTGAATAAGATAAACGAAATACATGTAAGAATGAAAACATATAGAGTGCCCTTCGACAAGCTCAGGGTCATTCTCCGCGAAGTGCTTGCCATGAGCAAGCAAAAGCCAGAACGATGTTCTGGCTTTTGCGCGTCGAATGGTTGCGGGGGTCGGATTCGAACCGACGACCTTTGGGTTATGAGCCCAACGAGCTACCACTGCTCCACCCCGCGATCCGGATTGTTAAGGGCCTGAGTATTATATTATCTAAATTGATTTTTGTAAAGTTTCGGGTATAATAGCTAAGTCCTTCTAAATCTTTTATTTTGTGCTATTTTGTTGTCGGCGTAGCTTCCACCTCCGTCTAAAAGACTTCGGCGGACAAGTATCGAGAATACTTTAAGATTCTTGTTTGCCAAAGTCTTGTAGTAATGAGACTTTTAATGTCGGCGTAGCTCAGTTGGTTAGAGCGAAGGAATCATAACCCTTAGGTCGGAGGTTCGAATCCTCCCGCCGACACAAGGGTTTAAAAATTAAATAAATTGCCCCAATAAAATTGGGGGTGTAGCTCAGCTGGTTAGAGCGCCGCCCTGTCACGGCGGAGGTCGCGGGTTCGAGTCCCGTCACTCCCGCATATCATATCCGATGTGCCCTTGAGGCACATCGGATATGATACTTTGAGGCCAGACGGCAGACTCGAACGGCCGGAAGGATGTTTCCTCAGCAGAGGAAACCCTGAGGCCCGGTCCGGCGGTCTCGAGAAACGACGGTTTCGAGAGAACCGAAGGCGATGTCCCGTCACTCCCGCATATCATATCCGATGTGCCCTTGAGGCACATCGGATATGATACTTTTTGAAAAGAAAAGAAAGGAGAATGAGGATGAAGTTCAGACTAGAGTGGCAAAGGGGTCGGCATGCTCGCGGGATTGATCAGCTCGATCCGGAGTTGCCAATGTTTTTTGAGGCAGAGTCGAAAGAAGAGGCGATTGTCCTCGCCCTTGAAAAAATCCGGAAAGCTCTTGCCCTGGGGGAGTGGTGTCAGGGGGTATTGTTGTTTGAATCAGGCAAAAAAGAATCGGTGGCCGAGTTTGACTCGGGAAACACCTATAAAGATTTTTATCAAAATCTCGTCTCCCGTCCCTAATTATTCCAAGTCTCACCCAAGGTGGGGCTTTTTGTTGATTTTTTCCCTGTTTTTATGCTTGTTTTGGTAGCTTCATTTTGTTAGAATTGAGGAGAATGAAGGGTGAAATTTGGGGGATAATTTTTGCGACTTTAGGAGCTGTTTTGGGTCTTTGGGCGATTGTTTATCGGACTAATCCGGATTCGGCTCCACTTCTGATTCAAGGATTATTCTTTGTTTCGTTGGCACTGGTGATCTGGGGGCTGGCGACTCTAATCGGTTACTTTTCTCGCCGGATTTTCGCTCGAAATTTTAACTCAGTTCAAACTCTCTATCGTGCTTTTCGGCAGGGGTTTATCATCAGTTTAAGCGTGATCATTTTAATATTTATTCAGAAGATTCTCTAAAATGGGTTTAGCAGAAATAAAAAACAACGGCCTCCAAGAGATAGCTCAAGCCAAAGATTTAAAAGCTTTGGCCTCAATTCGAGTTGCGCTTTTGGGGCGCAAATCAGAGATGACCCGGTTTCTCAGAAGTCTGAGCCAGAGAACAGAGTCGGAGCGGCGCTTAGCCGGGGAGGAGGCCAACCAAGTTAAGGCCCAGGTCAGCAAAGCGCTTGAAATTAAGAAGCAAGAACTTTTAGAAGAAGCTACCCAAACGGCGGTTGCGAGTGAGAAAATTGATATCTCACAACCCGGCCAAAAAGTGGTTCGGGGCCATCTTCACCCGATAACCTTAGTTCG
Source organism: Candidatus Yanofskybacteria bacterium CG10_big_fil_rev_8_21_14_0_10_46_23 (assembly GCA_002771135.1). Taxonomy (GTDB): domain Bacteria; phylum Patescibacteriota; class Minisyncoccia; order 2-02-FULL-40-12; family IGHO2-12-FULL-4; genus 1-14-0-10-46-23. Next base: position 87,016 of record PCXO01000010.1, on the reverse strand, counting down.
ACGGGATGTGGAGCGGATCTTTAGCTCTATGGGTTTTCAATCTTTGGAAGGCCCCGAGATTGAAACAGAGTGGTACAATTTTGATGCGCTGAATATTCCTCGAAACCATCCGGCTCGGGATTTGCAAGATACCTTTTGGATTGAGCGCAAGTCAGATTCTCACGACTCTTATCTCTTGCGAACGCATACCTCGCCGATGCAGATTCGGTTTATGGAGAAACACGAACCGCCTTTCCGAATAATTTCTCCCGGGCGAGTTTTTCGAAATGAAGCCACCGACATGACTCATGAATTCCAGCTTCATCAGGTCGAGGGTTTGATGGTTGATCGCGATATTTCCTTAGCACACTTAAAGGGGGTGTTAGAGTTTTTCTTTTCAGAGTTTATCGGTTCGGGGACGCCAGTTAAATTTTCAGCGGATTATTTTCCTTTTACCGAGCCCAGTGTTGGCGTCCATGTCAATTGGAAGGGGAAGTGGCTTGAGGTGGCGGGGGCGGGGATGGTCAATCAAAATGTTTTCAAGGCCGTGGACTATGTCCCTCGAGACTGGCAGGGTTTTGCCTTTGGGATGGGGCTAGACCGGCTGACCATGCTTCGATATGGTATTGACGATATTCGCCATTTTACCCAAGGGGACCTTCGATTTCTAAAGCAATTTTAACTATGAAATTCTCCTATAACTGGCTAAAAGATTACGTTGGCCTGAAAGAGACCCCCCAAACGGTGGCGGAAGCTTTAACGATTCGGACCGCGGAAGTTGATGATTCCAAAACGACGGAAGAAGATACTATTTTTGATATTGATATTTTGCCCAATCGAGGCGATTTGATGTCGCATCAGGGGCTGGCGCGAGAACTCGGGCTGATCTTTAAGGCAAAATTGAAAAATATAGACACCCGCGTCGAGGAAAGCGACCAATCCGCAGAAGATTTACTTAAAATCGAGGTCAAAGAAAAAGACCTCTGCCCGCGTTATGCAACTCGAATAATCCAAGGGGCAAAAATTGGCCCCGCGCCCGATTGGCTCAAGGTTCGCCTTGAGTCGGTCGGCCTCCGATCAATTAATCTGGTGGTCGATGTTACCAACTTTGTTATGTTGGAACTGGGTCAACCGCTTCATGCCTTCGATTTAGAAAAAATCGCTGATAGGAAAATCATTGTTCGCTTCGCCAAGAAAGGAGAGCGAATTAAAATTTTGGACGAACAGAAAACGGCGGTGGCGCTTTCCGAAGAAATGTTGATTATCGCTGATGCCAAGGAGCCGATTGCGATCGCGGGGATAAAAGGGGGGTGGGACACGGGCGTTACCCAAAAAACGCAAACGATTGTTTTGGAGGGGGCGGTTTTCGATAGGGCTTCGGTTCGGGCCACCGCCAAAAACCTTGATCTTCGAACCGACGCTTCGATGCGCTTTAGCTATGGAGTCAACCCCGATATGACAGAAAAAGCTTTAAATCGAGCGGCGAAGTTGATCGTCGAGTTAGGGGGCGGGCAAGTTTTAAGAGGTCTGGTCGAGAGTTATCCCGCGCCGGCTAAAAGTTGGTTGGTTCGATTAGATTTCGAATATTTTAAATCGCTGACGGGGATTGATATCCCGATAAAAGAGGCCACGGGAATTTTAGAGGGACTTTTCGGGTCGGAACAAATAAAATTTTCAGATCAGACTTGGGAGGTTTTGGTCACGCCGGAGCGCTCTGATATTCAAACGCCCGAAGATTTGATTGAGGAGATTGCTCGAATCTATGGATATGATGAGATCAAGTCTCGGCCCCCAGTTGTGAGCCTCTACCAGGAAAAAAAGTTTGCTTGGCAGGAAGAACCAATGCGAGCTAGCTTGAAGGACGGGGATCTTTGGGATACGCGCGATACGATTCAGGCGACTCAGCGGATTAAGGACAGCTTGAAGCTTTTAGGGTTGAGCGAAATTTATAGTTATTCTTTTATCAGTGATCAAGAACGCAACGCCTTCCGGTTCGGCCAAAGTGTCGCGGTTATCAACCCGGTTGCCGAGCAGTACAAATTTCTTCGAGCCAATCTTTTACCCGGGCTTTTACGCGCGGCTCTCGAAAATCAGAAAAATTTTAAAGAGTTTGGTCTTTTTGAGATCGGGCGAGTTTTTAAACAGGAAGGCACTGAAATAAAAGAGAAGCGAGAGTTGGCCGGTTTATTTTTTTCAAGTCAATCGGAGCAAGAGGTTTTCTTCACCCTGAAAGGCTATCTGGAAGCTTTTTTAGAACAGCTTGGGTTGGCCGACTATCAATTTGAGGAGGGCGGGCTTGCTCCCAGCTTTCATCCGGGGAAGCATGCCTTAATCCAAATTAACGGCCAGTCGATCGGTGAACAAGGGATCCTGAATCCTAAAATTATTTTGGCTTTAAATATAAAACAGAAGGGTAATTTTGCTCTTTTCCGATTCGATCTGAGTCGTTTAATTGATGAACTTAAAGATGAAGTTGAATTTCAGCCGCTTTCAAGATATCCGGCCGTAACTCGAGACATCGCAGTCTTGGTTGACAATTCGATCCGGGTGGCCGATATTCTGAATCAAATTCAGGCGGTGGATCAGGAGGGGATAATTGAAGACGTTGACGTCTTTGATATCTTCGAAGATAATCCGAACTTAGAAATGGGGAAGAAGAGCGTCGCCTTTCACGTTATCTATCGTTCCTCTGAGCGCACCCTGACTGATGTGGAGGTTCGGGAATTAGACAAAGAAATAAAAACAGCACTGGAAGCAAATCTCCAAGCTCAAATTCGTTAAATTTTATTTATGGCAACAAAACAATCGAAAACGGAAGGCTACGACGCAAAGGATATTTACGTCTTAGAAGGCCTTGACCCGGTCCGAAAGCGACCCGGAATGTATATCGGTTCAACCGGTGTTGACGGGGTTCACCATTTGATTTGGGAGGTCGTCGATAACTCTCTCGATGAAGCCATGGCCGGCCACGCTAAGAATGTTTGGATCCGGTTCCTCCCGGGGAATCGGGTTGAGGTTCGGGATGACGGCCGAGGGATTCCGGTGGATATCCATAAGCAAACCGGAAAGTCGGCCCTAGAAACGGTTTTGACGACCTTACACGCCGGCGCCAAATTTGGGGGCGAATCTTATAAAATCGCCGGAGGCCTTCACGGGGTTGGCGTTTCGGTGGTTAATGCGCTTTCAACTTATCTGCGCGCCGAGGTTCGACGGGGTGGGTTTATTTATGAGCAAGAATATCAGCGGGGTAAGGCCAAAAAGGCCACGAAAAAAATTGGGACCACCCAGAAAAGTGATACCGGAACGACGGTGACCTTTGAGCCCGATCCAGAAATCTTTAATGATATTCGCTTTGATTGGAAGACGGTTATCACGCATCTTCGCCAGCAAGCCTATTTAATCAGTGGGGCCAAAATCGAGATTATTGATGAACGTCAGCCTATTGAGGTAAAAAGCAAGAAGGGAGATTACAAAGCTTTCCCAACCTTTACCTTTAAGTTTGAAGGGGGGATAGTCTCTTACGTGCGCTATTTCTTAAATCGAGGCGAAGAGCCAAAGCACGAAAATATTTTCTACACTCAAAAAGAAGAGCATGGGGTTATGACCGAAGTGGCCTTCCAATATACGGATGATCTTCAGGGCAAGGAGATGGGCTTTGCTAATAATATCCACACGCCGGAGGGCGGGATGCATATTACCGGTTTTCGAGCGGCCATCACTCGGGCTTTGAACGACTATGCTCGCAAGAATGGAATTTTGAAGGAAAAAGATGATAACTTAACCGGAGATGATATTCGGGAGGGTTTGACGGCGGTTGTTTCGGTTAAAATTCGAGAGCCCCAATTTGAAGGTCAGACCAAGGCAAAACTGGGGAATACCGAGGCTCGAACGGCCGTGGAGTCAATCCTTAACGCAGAAATACCAGACTGGTTAGAACGAAACCCGACCGATGCTCGAGCTATTTTAGAAAAAGTGCTTCTCGCTTCAAAGGCCCGATTGGCGGCCAAGGCCGCTCGAGATACGGTTATTCGCAAGGGGGCTTTGGATGGCTTTACTCTGCCGGGCAAATTAGCGGATTGTTCCAGCCGAAACCCCGCGGAATCGGAACTCTTTGTCGTTGAGGGTGACTCGGCCGGAGGCTCAAGTAAGCAAGCTCGAGATCGACGGACGCAGGCAATCTTGCCCTTAAGAGGTAAAATTTTAAATGTCGAAAAATCTCGAATTGATAAAATGTTGGCCTCCCAAGAGATTCGAGCGCTAGTGGTGGCTTTGGGGACAGCGGTCGCGGAGGAGTTTGATATTGAGAAACTTCGCTATGGCAAAATTGTTATCATGACCGATGCCGACGTTGACGGGGCGCATATTCGAACCCTTCTTTTAACGTTGTTTTTCCGGTACTTTCCGCAGATTATTGAGCAGGGCCACCTTTTCATTGCCCAGCCCCCACTTTACAAGATTCAGAAGTCGGGCAAGTCCTTCTATGCCTATTCAGATAAGGAAAAGGACTTGATTTTAAAAGATTTAGCTAAAGAGATTAAAATCAATCCTAAAAAGGACAAGGAAGGCCAAGAAAGTGGGGAGGCTTTGGATTGGGCGGTTTCCGGCTTAAGTCCAAAAGAAATAATCAAAGCCGAGGCAGAAGAAGAGGCGGTTGAACAAGAAGTAAAAGTAGCCGGGGTCTCGATGCAACGCTACAAAGGTTTAGGGGAAATGAATGCCCAACAACTTTGGGAGACAACCATGGACCCGGCCAGTCGGACTTTACTTCGAGTTGATATTGAAGATGCTCAACAGGCGGATGAAATCTTTGATATTTTGATGGGTAGTGAGGTTCTGCCCCGCAAGAAGTTTATTCAGACTCACGCCAAGGAGGTGAAGAATCTCGATTTTTAAAATCCCCGGATTTGACTAAAAGAGTGGTTCGGTGGTACTCTGGGGGTGCCCACGGGGGCTTTTTATAATAGAATTAAATTATACGCCATGGTTAAAATTAACCAATTTCTAAAAGAGGTTCGCGCGGAGTTGGGCCGAGTTAACTGGCCAACTAATCGTCAAACAACAAACTTTACTTTAATTGTTATCGGGATGAGCCTGTTTTTGGCGGTTTTTTTGGGCGCTTTGGATCTTGTCTTCGCTCGAGTTTTAACCAAACTTATCTAGATGGCCTATCAGGTAAAAACGAAAGAAAAACACTGGTATGCGATCCATACCTATTCGGGCTATGAGGATAATGTTTCTCGTAATCTAAAACAGCGAATAGAGTCCCTGGGCATGGAAGAAAAGATTTTTAACGTCATCGTTCCCAAGGAGAAAAAAATAAAAATCCGAGCCGGTAAACGAGATGTGATTGAAGAAAAAATCTACCCGGGCTATGTCCTAGTGGAGATGATTGTCGATGATGAATCTTGGTACGTTGTCAGAAATACTCCGAATGTGACCGGTTTCATTGGGGCGGGGACAATTCCAACCCCCCTGCAATCGGGCGAAGTCGAAGAGTTAATGGCCCGGATGAAGGTCGAGGAACCAAAGTATAAAATTGACGTAAAAATTGGTGATCAGGTTAAGATCGTTGACGGCCCCTTTAAAGATTTCGATGGTCGGGTTTCGGACGTTGACCCTCAAAAGGGCCGGTTAAAAGTTTTTGTGACTATCTTTGGCCGAGAAACCCCCGTTGATCTTGACTTCCTCCAAATTAAAAAGCTTTAATACTTAAACATGGCAAAACCAATAAAAACAAAATTCAAACTTCAGCTAAATGGTGGTCAAGCCGCGCCGGGGCCGATCGGCCCGGTTTTAGGCCAACACGGTTTAAATATCCAGGAGTTTATTGTAAAGTTCAACGATTCCACTCGAGATAAAATGGGTGATTTGGTCACGGTTGAGGTCACCGTTTACGAGGATCGAACCTTTGACATGGCCCTTAAAACTTCGCCGGCCGCCTTCTTACTGAGGAAAGCCGCCAAGGTTGAAAAAGGCTCTGGTGAGCCTAACAAGAATAAGGTTGGCTCGGTTACTAAAGCTCAAGTTCGGGAGATTGCCGAGAATAAGATGGCGGACCTAAATGCCATGGATCTTGATCAAGCCGCTAAGATTATCGAAGGCACCGCCCGCTCCATGGGCATAGAGGTGAAATAGTTGCAATTAGGGCTTAATTCGATATAGTACAGGCGACCATGATGGTCGCCTGTACTTTTGGAGGAAGATGATGCCCAAGCCACTCTATGTTGTTATTGAAGGAATTGATGCCTGCGGAAAGTCAACCGTTATCACCGGTTTGGTAAGCGAGCTTAGGTCCAAGTACACTTCGATTCTGCTGGCGAAAGAGCCGGGCCGAGACCGACAATGGGGAGCTAAAATCTACGAAGACTTGGCCGATAAATCGCCGAAGGCGCTTCATCGAACCGATCCGGAGGCCTTTCAATCCCTGTATGTCTGGGATCGTCGAGATAATCTTAAAATTGTTTCTGTCGCTTTGCAGGTCGGGGTGAGCTGTATCCAAGATCGTTCTTTTATCTCGACTTTCTGTTATGGTCACGCAAGTGGCCTAAGCTTTGAACGGATCCTTGCTTTACACAGAAAGTATATTTTCCCTGAATTACTTATCCCAGACTTGGCTATTGTGGTTAATATCCCGGCCTGGATGGCGGTAGAGCGAATGAGAATATCAGGCCGAGATCAAGATGGGTTTGAGCAAAAGATAGCTTTTCTGGAAAATGTCAGGAAGGCATACCTTGAATATTTCCCCCCATTTATTCGGCACTTTTGTTCCACAGATTTTAAGTATGTGATAGTCGATGGCGGTTTCCGACCGGAGGCAGTTCTCTCCGCGGTTCTGGCCGAGATCAATAAACTCCAATAAAAATGCCCCCAGTGGTGGGGGCTTTTGTTTTAAGAACATTCGACCAATTCTCAAACCGCGATTGGGGCCGGAATGTGAGGATGAGATTGATAGTTCACCATTTCGAAATGGCTTAGAGAAAAACCATCGATATCTCTAACGGTTGAGTCAATCAGGATACTAGGTAAATCAAAAGGCTTGCGACAAAGTTGAGTTTTGACTTGATCAAAGTGATTGCTGTAGATGTGACAATCACCCCCAACCCAAATAAATTCTCCGTACTCTAGGCTGCAAACCTGGGCCACCATCATCGTCAACAGAGAGTAGCTGGCAATGTTAAAGGGCACCCCTAAAAATAGATCACAACTTCGCTGATACATCTGGCAAGACAACCGTCCATTGGCCACATAAAACTGAAAGAGGAGGTGGCAGGGTGGCAGGCGCATATCTTCGATTAAGGCCACATTCCAAGCCGAGACGATCAGGCGTCGATCATCCGGCTTAGTTTTGATCCGCTCAATGATCATCTTGAGCTGGTCAATGGTGCCTCCACCATAGTCGGGCCAAGAACGCCACTGGGAGCCGTAGACGGGTCCGAGCTCGCCATTTACATCGGCCCAAGCGTCCCAGATATGGACGCCCTGATCGGTCATGGCCCTGATGTTGGTCTGGCCGGAGATTAACCAGAGGAGTTCAACAATGATTCCTTTTAGGAACATCTTCTTCGTCGTGACCAGAGGGAACCCCGCCCTCAGGTTAAAGCGCATCTGATGACCAAAAACGCTTCGGGTGCCGATGCCGGTTCGGTCACTTTTATCGATCCCGTTCTCTAATACGTGGCCCAGAAGATCGAGGTAAGGTCTCATTTCTTTTCCTCTCTTTTGTTAGTAAAGGGACTGATCTATGTTTATAAAAACGAAGAGATTTAGTCAACCTTTTGGGGCGTCGGGGGGAGCTTTTTTATTGAAAAAAACCATGCTACATTAGGGCTATGGTTTATCGGCCAACGATCGGATTGGAGATTCACGCTCAACTGAAAACCCAGACCAAGCTTTTTTGCCGTTCGATTAATAATCCTTTTGAAAAAGAGCCGAATTTGCACGTTTGCCCCATTTGCTTAGGTCATCCGGGGACGCTCCCGGTTTTGAATGAAGAGGCGCTAATAAAAACGGCAGTCGCCGGCGAGGCTTTAAATTGTAAAATTACCTCCCGCACTTTTTTTGAGCGAAAAAATTACTTCTATCCGGATATTCCCAAGGGCTACCAGATCTCCCAGTATCAGTCGCCGTTGTGTGAAAATGGCTATCTGGACATAAAAACTGAGACCGGAATTAAAAAAATCAGGATTACCCGGATTCACTTGGAAGAGGATACGGGCAAGCTCCTCCATAGTGAGGATGGCCAGTACAGCCTCGTTGATTTTAATCGAGCCGGGGTGCCCCTGATGGAGTTAGTGACCGAGCCCGATTTAACCAGCGGAGTCGAGGTGCAGGCCTTTGCCGAAGAACTCCGGTTAACGCTCCGATATCTCGGGGTCTCTGATGCCGACATGGAAAAAGGTCAGATGCGCGTCGAGGTGAATATCAGCATCTCCAAAGATGAAAATCTTGGGACAAAGGTGGAGATAAAAAATTTAAATTCGATCCGGGCCGCCGCCCAGTCGGTTGATTTTGAGATTGCGCGCCAAGCGAAACTGCTGGAGGCGGAGGAGTCGGTTGTCCAAGAAACTCGAGGCTGGAATGAGAATAAGCGCGAGACCTTTTCTCAGCGAGTCAAAGAGGGCTCGGCCGATTATCGTTATTTCCCCGAGCCCGATTTGCCCCCACTTAATTTGGGTGAGGATTTTATAAAAAAAGTGAAAGCTCGGATCGGGGAACTGCCTCGACAACGTCGAGACCGTTTTGCCAAAGAGTATCGTCTGGGCGGGGAGGCAATTGAAGTTTTAGTTCAGAACAAAAAACTGGGAGATTTTTTCGAACAGGTTTGCTCCGAAATGATCGCTTGGGATAAGATCGAGCACGCGCACCGCCCCGAGGAGGAGCACTATCCGGAACTTTTTAAAATTGCCAGTAATTTCTTAATAAATGATCTTCAGGCTCTTTTGGGGAGTGAGGAGACAACCTATTCTGATTTGAAAATAACTCCACATCATTTGGGGGAGTTTGTGGTTCGAGTTTTTCATAAAGAGATCTCTTCCTCTAACGCGACAACCTTGCTTGGGACGATGTTTGAAACCGGCCAAGAGCCCAGTCAAATAATCGAGGAACAAGATCTTGGGCAAGTTTCCGATCTGGCCGAGATTGAAAAAGCCGTTGTCGCGGTAATCGCGGAGAATGAAGTGGCGGTCCGAGATTTTAAGGCCGGCAAAGAAGCCTCTCTCCAATTTTTAGTCGGTCAAGTTATGGCTAAAACAAAAGGCAAAGCCGACCCGGGTTTAGCTCGAGATATAATCAAGAAGAGCTTGAAATAGATTATTTTTTAGTGCGGATCTCTTTGACGAGGGCAGTGATAAAGGCCGAGAGCTTTTGGGGTTTAATTTCTTTTTGGCCTTGTTTTCGAACGGCGACGGAGTCGTCTTTTTCTTCTTGATCGCCTAAGACTAAAACATAAGGGATTTTTTGGAGTTCCGCTTCGCGAACGCGCTTCCCCATGGTCTCGTTGGCGTCATTTAGCTCTAATCGAATGCCGTTCTGGACTAATTTTTCGGCCACTTTTTGAGCATATTTTTTATGATTGTCGCTGATGGGGATGATGACGACCTGAACCGGGGCCAGCCAAGTGGGAAAAGCGCCGGCTAAGTGCTCAATCAAAACAGCGGCAAAGCGTTCAAGGGCCCCCATAATGGCGGCGTGGAGCATCACCACGGATTCTTTCTCCCCCTTTTCGTTAATGCAAAAAAGGCCAAAATTGTTAGGCATGTTTCGATCAATTTGGAGGGTGGCCACTTGCCAATCTCGTCCCAAAGAATCAAGAGCGATGAAATCAATTTTCGGACCGTAAAAGGCGGCTTCGCCCACTCCGACAAAATAGTCCGCCTTACGTTCTTTTAGCCAATCCTTGAGATTGGCCACGGATTTTTCCCAAGTTTCTTTATCGCCAAGGTAATCAGCCATATTTTCGGGATCATGGACGGAGAGGCGGACCTTCAAGTCAAAGCCGAAAGTCTTATAAAAAGTTTCAACAATATCCCAGATTTTGAAAGCCTCTTCTTTGATTTGGGATTCTCGACAAAAAACATGGGCGTCATCTTGGGTGATAGCTCGAACCCGAGTCAATCCAGCCAACTCGCCCGTTTGTTCGTCGCGGTAAACCTTAGTGGTGGAGGCGTAGCGCTGGGGGAGGTCGCGATAGCTGTGCTGTTTTCGAGCATAAATTTGAGTGTGGTGGGGGCAGTTCATGGGTTTAAGGGCGAACTCATGGCCTTCACGAGTTTTAATTCGGAAAAGCTCATTACCAAATTTAGACCAGTGGCCGCTTTTTTCGTAGAGATCTTTTTTGGTTAGATGCGGGATATCAACGAGTTGGTAGCCCCGTTCTTGGCGGAGCTCCCAGACAAAATTATCTAAAAGATTTCGGAGAATCGTGCCTCGGGGCGTCCAGAGGGGCAGACCGGGGCCAACCAGATCGGAGAAGAGAAATAAATCCAAATCTTTGCCTAATTTTCGATGGTCGCGCTTCCGGGCTTCTTCTTGAAGGGTCAAAAAATTATCTAGTTCCTTTTTAGTTTCAAAAGCGGCCCCATAAATCCGAGTCAACATTTGATTTTTCTCGTCGCCTCGCCAATAGGCGCCCGCAAGGTGGGTTAGCTTAAAGGCTTGGGGGTCGACTCTTTTCATGCTTTCGACATGGCCACCCCGACAAAGGTCCCAGTAATCGCCGGATTTATAAAAGGTAACTTTTTCGCCATCTTTACTGAATTCTTCAATTAACTCTCGTTTATAAGGATTTTGAGGGTACTCTTTTTGGGCCTCTTGGGCGGTGAGGGCGTGTTTTTCAAATTGGTCCCAAGTCTTTAATATCTGGCGCATCCGGGCCTCAATCTTGGGGAGATCAGCTTCGGTAATGGGTTCTTTAAATTCGAAATCAAAATAAAAGCCGGTATCGATCGCCGGACCGATAGCATGTTTAGTCTCGGGCCAAAGCTCTATGACCGCGGCGGCCAGAAGATGGGCGAGGCTATGGCGGAGATTTTCTAGATTTTTTGAGGCGACTTCTTTTGACATGACCCAATCCTAGCAGAATGATTTTTCGGGCACAACGCTTTAAGCAATTGAGGCGATCGGGCGGACCTCGTCGCAGAGGAGCTTACTGACGCCGTCTTTGTCATTGAGCTTGCCCTTAACCACGACAATAGAATTTTCCTGCCAGATCTCCGGATTTTGCTCCAAAATATTGGGGAAGACGACAACCTCGACTTTAGAGCTCATGTCCTCAATCCAAGAAAAGAGCATTGGCCGACCGGTCTTGGTGATAATTCTTTGAACTCGGGTGACTACTCCGCCAATAGAGACAGCTTGCCCGCGTTGGCCGGAAGCTTCCTTGATGGAGACAACATTTTGGAGAGAAAGCTCGGCTTGGTAATCCATAAGGGGGTGATCGGAAACAAAGAGTCCCAAGAGTTCTTTTTCCCAGAGAAGTTTTTCGGAACGCCGGGCCGGTTCGGCCAACTGGAGTCGGAGAGGTGGGAGAACTCCCAAGGTGGCATCGCCGAAGAGACTTTCTTGACCACCGGCTTTGGCCCGCTGACTTTCTCGGGAATAGGCCAAGAGTTGGTCTAAGTTCTGGAGTAAAGTGGCCCGATCGTCAAAATCGTCCAGCGCGCCACAACGGATGAGACTTTCGAGAGATTTTCGATTTAAGTCTTTAGATCGAATTCGACTGATTAAATCTTCAATTGACCTGAAGGGGCCGTCTTTTTGGCGCTGACTGATAATTTCTTCGATGATATTTTCGCCAACATTTTTGATAGCGGTTAATCCAAAGCGAATTCTTTTCCCGGGGGTGACGGAGAATTTTGAAAAACTTTCATTGATGTGCGGAGCCAGAACTTCAATTTCCATTGACCGGGCTTCGTCAATCAAGAAGGCAATTTTTTCAATGTCATTACTGTGGGCGTTGAGAACCGCGGCCATAAATTCGAGGGGGTAGTGAGCCTTCAAGTAGGCCGTTTGATAGGCAATGAGGGCATAACAGGCGGCATGACTTTTATTAAAGCCATATTTCCCAAAAGGGATCACTAATTGCCAGAAACGATCCGCCACTTGTTTGGGGGTACCTTTCTTCTCGGCTCCTTTTTTGAAAATTCCTTCCTGCTCGTCAAGAAGTTTCTGAATTTTCTTCCCAACGGCTTTTCGCAAAGTATCCGCCTCAGCGAGGCTTAAGCCGGCCAGCTCGCGAGCGGCGGCCATGAGCTGTTCCTGATAGATCATAATCCCGTAAGTCTCCTTTAGAATCGGTTCCAAAGAGGGGTGAAGATAGACAATTTCTTTCTTACCGTGTTTTCGGGCAACATAGTCGGGGATAAGCTCCATCGGGCCGGGCCGATAAAGAGCAACCATGGCGATGATATCTTCCAACACGGTCGGCTTAAGCTCTCGGAGGTAGCGTTTCATGCCGGCCGATTCTAGCTGGAAGACAGAAGTCGTCTTGGCTTTTTGGAAGAGTTGAAAAGTTTTTTTGTCATCTAGGGGGATTTTATCAATATCGATCGAAACCGCATGGTTTTTCTTTATCGAAGCAAGGGCGTTTTCAATAATAGTTAAATTGGAAAGTCCCAAGAAGTCCATTTTCAAAAGACCCAAATCTTCAACAGCCTTCATGCCATATTGAGTGATAACGTCGTCTTCGCTCTTGGTTGAGCGTTGGACGGGAAGATAGTCGGTCAGCGGGTTTTTGGTGATAACCACGCCACAGGCATGGGTGGAGGCGTGGCGAACGACTCCCTCCAATTTAAGGGCCGAGTCAATCAGTTTTTTAATCTCGGGCTTAGCTTCATATTCAAGCCGAAGGTCGGTGATTTCAGTGATAGCTTGTTTTAGGCTATAGCCCATGGGAATTAATTTAGCGATTCGATCGCAAGTGTTGTAGTCAATACCCAGAGCGCGACCGGCGTCCCGGATACTACCCCGAGAAGCCATGGTTCCAAAAGTGATAATCTGGGCGACATGATCTTGGCCATATTTTTCCGTGACGTAAGCCAAAACCTCGTGGCGCCGCGCGTCATCAAAGTCCAGGTCAATGTCAGGCATGGAAATTCGAGCCGGGTTCAGGAATCGCTCAAAGAGAAGGCCGTATTTCAAGGGGTCAATGTTGGTGATATTCAGAAGGTAGGCAATGATACTCCCAGCTGCCGAACCCCGGCCCGGGCCGACAATAATGCCTTTGTTTTTGGCCCAGTTAACAAAGTCTTGGACAATTAACATGTAGGAGGCAAAGCCAGTTTTGGCGATAACATCCAGTTCATAGTCCAGTCGCTCGCGAACCTCAGGCGTTACTTCGGGGTAGCGTTTGGGGAGGCCCGCCTCACAGAGCTCTTGGAGGTAACTATCCGGTGTCTTTTGGGGCGGAACGCTATAATGGGGGAGATGATTTTTACCGAAAGAAAATTCGAGGTCAACCCTATCGGCAATTAGTTGGGTGTTTTCTAGGGCTTGGGGAACATCGGGGAGTTTTTTCAGCATCTCTTGAGCGCTGATGATTGAAAAATCGTCGTGTTTCAGGGTGAGGCGGTCGGTATCGTCGAGGCGATTTCCGGTTTGGACGGCGAGCAGAATATCATGAGCCTCGGCGTCTTCTTTGTAGACATAATGAGAATCATTGGTGGCCACGGTGGGGAGACCTAATTTTTGGGCTAGTTCAATTAGTTTCGGGGTAACATAATTTTGATCGGCAATATTCGGGTGGGCCTGGAGTTCGATAAAATAGTTGCCTTCCCCAAATATTTTCAAGTGTTCAATGGCGCAGTTTTCTGCCTCGGCGTCCTGCCCGTTTTTTAAAAGGCGAGAAAGCTGGCCGGCGAGACAAGCCGAGAGGCAAATTAGGCCCTCGCTGTGCTCGGCCAAAAATTTCTTGTCAATTCGAGGTTTGTAGTAAAACCCATCGAGGTGAGCCGCGCTGACAAGTTTGATCAGATTTTTATAGCCGATTTCATTTTTGGCCAACAGGACAAGATGATAACGATCATTGTTAATGTTCGTTTTGGCGAACATATCATTCTCGGCGACGTAAACCTCACAGCCGATTATCGGCTTTATCCCGATTTTGGTTGCTTTTTGATAGAACTCGATAGCGCCGTGCATGGCCCCGTGATCGGTAATCGCGCAGGCATTCATACCCAGTTCTTTTACGCGCCCCAAGAGACGATCAATTTGAGACAGACCATCCAGAAGCGAGTAGTGGGTATGAGTGTGCAGATGGATAAAAGATGGGGTCGTGCTCATATGGCATCAATTCTACCTTTTGGTCTTGCCTCACCGCAATCGCTAGGTTTGGGGATAACCCCTATTTTTATTGGTTTGACTTTGCAAAATAAATTTTTCGTGGTAGAGTGACGCTGTTATGCCAGTACCGAAGAAAAGACAAACGAAGGGGAGGCAAGGAGGCCGTCGGAGCCACATTAAGCTGAAACTTCCAAAGCTGGTAACTTGCGCTCACTGCAATCAGCCTAAATTTCCACACCGCTTGTGTCAGTCTTGCGGTTTTTATAATGACCGCCAAGTAATTGATCGAGTGGCGCAAGAGTTGAAGAAAAAAGAGAAAAGTAAAAACACTTAGCTCCCATGGCTTCTCGTCATCTTGCTCGAAGTATTGCCATGCAGGTCCTCTACGAGTGGGATTTTAAGGGTAAGAACGACAGCTTGATCCCGGAACTTGCCGAGCGGGATATTGAAGAGTTCGGCCCGGGTCTTAAAGATAAAGACTTTGTTTTTTCACTGATTAACGGCACAATTTCTCATATAACGGATATTGACGCCATTATCGAAAAGGCGGCCCCCCAGTGGCCGATCGATCAAATCGCCGCCGTTGATCGGAACGTCCTTCGTCTGGGGATCTTCGAGTTGTTGTTTGGGAACCGAGATGAGGTCCCGCCCAAGGTGGCGATTAATGAAGCAATTGAACTGGCCAAGAATTTCGGAGGTGATTCCTCGGGCCGGTTTATTAACGGTGTTCTGGGAACAATTTATCGAGAGATTGGTGAACCGGGTAAAAACGATGCGCCAAAAAATACCAAATCGAAGGAGACTGAGTTGAAACAAGAGGAATAATGGAAAATAAAGATTTGATCCAACTGGAGAATAAAATCGCTTTTGATTTTAAGAATAAAGAGTTACTTCTGCAGGCCCTTACCCACCGGTCCTATTTAAATGAGCATGGTGAATGGAAACTTGACCACAACGAGCGCCTCGAATTTCTGGGGGATGCGGTTTTAGAATTGGTGGTAACGGATCATTTATATCGAAACTACCCTAACCCGGAGGGAGAATTAACAAATTGGCGCTCAGCTATCGTCAATACGAAGATGCTCTTTGAGATTGCCGCGTCCCTTTCCTTAAATGAGTTTATTCTTCTTTCCAAAGGGGAGGAGCGGGACGGGGGGCGAGCGCGACAGTATATTTTAGCTAACGCCACGGAAGCTTTAATCGGGGCGATCTATCTTGATCAAGGCTATGATTCGGCGCGAGCCTTTATTGAGAAATTTATAATCACCCGACTGCCAAAAGTGATTGCGGAAAAACTCTATCGGGATCCCAAATCTCTTTTTCAAGAAGAGGCTCAAGAGAAAACGAGCCTAACACCCACCTATGAGGTTATTTCCGAATCGGGGCCCGATCACGACAAGGTCTTTGAGGTTGGAGTTTATTTAGATAAAGATTTAATTGCCACGGGGCGGGGAGCTTCAAAACAGGAGGCCCAGCAAGAAGCGGCCCAGGCGGCTTTGATTGAAAAGAGGTGGACCTAGTTGAGTTTTAATAGAAACTGTGTTAATTTGGGGCCCATGCTAAAAATGAGACTACAAAGAACTGGTCGGAGGGGGAAAGCCTATTTTCGACTTGTGGTTACCGAGCACACGACTCGACCGGGCGGTCGCTATCTTGAGCTACTGGGATCATATGACCCGCACGGCAAGGAGCTAAGGGCAAAAGAGGATCGAATCAAATATTGGGCGGGGAAAGGGGCTAAATTTTCACCAACATTGAATAACTTGTTAATAAATAAAGGAGTTATTCAGGGAGAGAAAGTTAAATCATGGCGAGCCCGACCCTCTCGAAAGTCACCCGTAGCCGAACCAGAAAAGCCGATTACCGCCTCGGCGTCTCAGCCGGTGGCCCCCCAAGAGGAGGCCCAAGCCGAATCGGTCCCGGATGATTCAAGCACTCTAGGCGAGCCAAAAGATGAACCGAGTGAACTAAAGTCGGCAACCCCGGCAGATAATTCGACAGTTGACAGTGACTAATTCATTATCTAAAATAATCAACAGTTTAAAACTTTTGAAAATGGGATGTCCCTTATCTAGCTCGATTGAAAAAGGGTCTTCCTGTCGATGCGTATGGCAAATGAACAGCAAGACAAGGAGTTCGTGGAATTTGTAGTTAAAGCGATTGTAAACCATCCGGATGAAGTGAGGGTGGATCGGACAGTTGATGAAATGGGGGTCCTCCTTTCGGTAAAAGTAAATAAGGAGGATATGGGTTTACTAATTGGTCGGCAAGGTTCGACGGCGCGAGCCATTCGGACCCTGACTCGAATTATCGGGGTTCGGCATAATGCTCGAGTTAACCTCCGGATTGAAGAGCCCGAGGGGAGTGAACGGCCGCCAATGAATATGCCTAAGAATGTCGAGGATGTTGTCGGCGAACTGAACGTCTAAAATATAAATTGAAGATAACTGTCAGCGCCGCCACTTCTATGGCGGCGCTGTGGTTTTGGAAAATATGCGCTACGACGTAATCTCAATTTTCCCGGATATTTTTGAGGGCTTTAAGCAGGAGTCTATTTTGGGCAAGGCTAAAGTTAAAAAATTACTGGAGATGAATTTTCATAATTTAAGGGACTGGGGGGAAGGGAAACATAAAACTTTAGATGATATTCCTTTCGGGGGCGGCCCAGGCATGGTTTTAAAAGTTGGCCCGATCTTCAAGGCGGTTGAGACAATAAAGAAGAAATCAAAATTAAAACGTCGGTGCGTTATCCATTTTTCGCCCCGGGGAAAACTTTTCACAACCAAAGATGCCAAACGGTATGCTCGATATTACGACCAACTTATTTTTATCTGTGGTCGGTATGAGGGGGTTGACGAGCGAGTTGCTCAGCATATTGCCGATGAAACGATTTCGATTGGAGATTTTATCCTTATTGGTGGTGAGGTGGCGGCGATGGCGGTGATGGAGGCCACCTCACGGTTTATCCCCAAAGTTATTGGTCGACGGGACTCGGTTCAAAAAAATGATCATGCTCAATACACTCGACCGGAGGATTTTAAAGCTTTAAATAAGAAGGGGCTTGTCCCAAAGGTCTTAGTTTCAGGGAATCACAAGGCAATCGCGGCGTGGCGAAAAGATCATGAGAAAAAAAGTTAACCCCCATTTTGATTTAACCTTCAATACTTCAATTAAAAATAAAAGCTTTGGGACTTCTTTTTTTGAAGATAAATTTTTGCGGGTTTTGAAGATTTTAAAGTTGGGCGGGAAAGAGACGTTAACCTTAGGAGTTCATCTTGTTGGGCGGACGCGGATTCAATCTTTGAACTATAATTTTCGGGGAAAAAATAAACCGACTGATGTTTTATCTTTTCCGATTAAAAATAATCCGATGGTTCAAACAAACCAGTGTGGTATAATTGACTTCGGTGATATTTTCATTTCTTTTCCGATTGCACAAAATCAGGCCAAAATAGAAGGTCAAAAGCTAAGTGATCAATTGGCCCTCCTTTTTGTCCATGGTCTCCTTCACCTGTTGGGTTTTGATCATGAGCGATCTCCTGAAGGAGAACAAGAGATGATCGCCCTCCAAAACAAAATTATTAAATTATTGAGAAAGACAACTAATTAAGATGAGCCAAAACAGTATTATCGCCGGAATAGATGTTGGGAATGCGCGGGTTAAAACCGTTATCGCCGATATTGATCGTGATTCCGGGCACCCGCACATTATTGGGGTGGGGATTAGCGAGTCTTCCGGTCTGCGCAAAGGAATGGTCATCGATATGACCGAGACCATTCGGAGCATTAATGAATCAATTAAATTGGCGGAGTCGATGTCGGGGGTCAAAATAAAGGAGGCCTACGTCTCTATCAGCGGGCTCCATGTTCGGAGTCAAATCTCTCGAGGGGTCATCGCAGTTTCTCGAGCGGACAATGAAATTTCTCAGAATGATATCGGTCGCGTTATTGACGCCGCCTCCACGGTCAGTCTGCCCCCCAATCGAGAAAAACTTCATGTCATCGCCAAGCAGTTCATTATTGATGGACAAGAGTATGTAAAAAATCCCCTAGGAATGAAAGGGGTTAGAATTGAGGCGGACGTTTTGATAATTGATGGTCTTTCGCCCTATATTCATAATATCGCCAAGGCTATAAACGAGAACAATGTTGAGGTAGTTGAGTTTGTTTTCTCACCCCTTGCTTCGGCTTTAGCTATTTTAGATAGGAATCAAAAAGAACATGGCGTCCTAAATCTTGATATTGGGGGCGGAGTTTCAACCCTGTCCTTTTTTCGAGAGGGGGATTTGGTCCACACGGCGATTTTACCGGTGGGTTCTCGGCACATTACCAATGATCTGGCTATTGCTTTAAGAACTTCAATGCCGGTGGCGGAGAAAATTAAATTGAAATATGGGCACGTCACGAAGGAGAAGATCTCCAAAAAAGAGGAGATTGATTTGTCTGAGGCTCTTGGGGACACAGAAGCCGTTTTTTCTCGGGAGGAGTTGAATCAAGTTATTAAAGCTCGAGTTGATGAGATAAATGAGATGGTCAGCAAAGAAATAAAAAAACTCGGGCCAATTTCAATAATCCCGGCCGGAGTGGTTCTCTCGGGTGGCGGGGCCAATCTTGCTGGGCTGGTTAATTTTTCAAAAGAAGCTCTGGGGTTGCCGATTCGACTGGGTTCTTATCAAAGTTTTGAAGGTATGGTGGATCAAATCAAAAACCCCGCCTTTGCCGTTGCCGCGGGCTTGATCCTTTGGGGGCTCGAAAACAACTATACCGGTTCGAGCGGCGGTTCTTTTGGTGGCGGAGTCAAGCTTTTCAAAGGAATTACGAACTGGGCAAAAAACTTTCTGCCCTAGTTTTTTAACGATTATCCACATGTTTTCCCAAGGCCGGGCCTATTTATATTGCGCTTCGAAAATCTTTATGCTAAGACAGGGTTACCAAACTTTATGGCTCAAATAAAACCACAATTTGAAACCTTTGCCCGAATCAAAGTTGTTGGAATCGGGGGCGGGGGCTCCAATGCTCTCCAGCGAATGATTCAGGCCCGGATTAAGGGAGTTGAGTTTATCGCCATAAATACTGACGCTCAGGATTTACATAAATCGGATGCCCCCACGAAGATCCACATCGGCAAAAATCTTTCCCGGGGCTTGGGGGCGGGAATGAATCCCGAGGTTGGCCGTCAAGCGGCTATTGCCAGCAAAGAGGAGATCCAAGACGCCTTGAAGGGAGCCGATATGGTTTTTATTACAGCGGGTCTTGGCGGGGGCACCGGATCTTATGGCTCATCTATCGTCGCCGAAATTGCCCGAGATGTCGGGTCTCTGGCGGTTGGCGTTGTAACTCGCCCATTTTCTTTTGAAGGTCGCCAGCGAAATCAAATTGCCGAAAGTGCCTGGAATCGACTTCGAGATAACGTTGATGCTTTAATCACCATCCCGAATGATCGCCTCCTTTCCGTTATTGATCGTAAAACCCCGATTATGGAGGCCTTTTCTATCGTTGATGATGTTTTGCGACAGGGCGTGCAGGGAATTTCCGATCTCATCACCATCCCGGGGATTATCAATGTTGATTTTGCCGATGTAAAGGCGGTTATGGCCAATTCGGGCTCGGCTCTCATGGGGATAGGTCGGGCGACGGGAGAAGACAGAGCGGTTGAGGCGGCCAAACAGGCGATCAACTCACCGCTTCTTGACGTTTCTATTGAGGGGGCCCAAGGGGTCTTGTTCAATGTTTCTGGCGGTAATGATATCGCTATGGCCGAGATTAATGAAGCGGCTAAAATCATCACGGAGAACATTGATCCTGAGGCGAAGGTTATCTTTGGAGCGGTGGAGAGTGAAAGTTTAAAGAAGGGGGAGATCCAAATTACCGTTGTGGCCACCGGTTTCGAGACCTCAGTTTCTCCGCGGCAATCGACCGTGGCCGGGGTTTTTGATGCGCCCCAGCAACAACATTCAACCTCGACGGTCAGTAAATTTATGGAAGAAGATCAGTCTCAGACGGATAAGAATCTTGAGGTAATCGATGATGAAGAAAGTGATCAGCTTGATATCCCCGCCTTTATTCGAAGAAAAATGAAGAACTAGGATTCTGCCGAACGGATCTTAAAAAACGATCCCGCCATTTTATTTCAGAAATAATGGGGGGTGTTTTTTATTAGACAATAAATTAGTTATCAACAGTTGCCCCAAGCTTCCAGTTCTCTAAAATAGATTCATACCATGGAACAAAATCCAACCTTTGAGATAACTCCGCCCACGCCAACGGTTACTCCTCAGACCGAACATCCACTCACGAACGGTCGTGTCCATTCGCGTCAGGGTTTGAACTGGCCCCGATCCTTTGGTCAGGGTGATCCTTATGCGGATATCAATTGGGAGCGACGCACCGCTAAGATTGTTAAAGGCGAGGGGCAGGTGGTTTTTGAACAAAACGATGTCGAGGTCCCGGATTTTTGGTCTCAGACAGCCACCGATATCGTGGCGTCCAAATATTTTCGAGGGCGATTAGATTCACCGGATCGAGAGTGGAGTTCCCGGCAAATGGTTGATCGTGTGGCTTTGGCTATCGCCAATTGGGGCCTTGAGGATGGCTACTTTTCTAGTCGGCAGGATTTTGAAAATTTTCGAGACGATCTTCGCTATATTTTAATTCATCAAATAGCGGCCTTTAACAGTCCGGTCTGGTTTAATGTTGGGACTAAAGAACGACCGCAGTGTAGCGCTTGTTTTATCCTTTCTATCAAAGATTCTATGGATTCCATCTTGGAGTGGGGCCGGCAAGAGGGCGTTATCTTTAAGGGCGGTTCGGGCTCCGGAGTGAATCTTTCCGCCTTGCGCTCCTCTAAGGAACAACTTTCGGGTGGGGGTTATTCTTCTGGCCCAGTCTCTTTCATGAAATTGGGTGACGGGGTTGCCAACGCCATTAAATCGGGCGGGACAACTCGGCGAGCCGCCAAAATGGTAGTTTTAAATGTTGATCATCCGGATATCAAGCCGTTCATTTATTGTAAGCAAGAGATTGAAAAAATAACCAAGATTCTTCAACAAGCCGGCGTCGAATCTTCGATTGAGGCGTCGATATTTGATCCCTACACCCTCTTGCCGTATCAGAATGCCAACAACTCGGTCCGAGTGACCGATGAGTTTATGCGCGCGGTGATCAACGATGAAAATTGGGATCTTAAAGCGGTTACGACAGGCGAGGTTCTGGAAACGGTTCGAGCGCGGGAGATTATGGATTGGATTGCCGATGCCACTTGGAATAGTGCCGATCCGGGGATGCAGTACGACACCACAATAAACCGATGGCACACCTGTCCCAACACCGGCCGAATCAACAGTTCCAACCCTTGTTCAGAGTACATGCATATCGATGATAGCGCCTGCAATTTAGCCTCAATAAACTTAATGAAATTTTTAGAAAATGACGGCTCTTTTAATGTTGAGCGGTTTAACAAGGTCGTTGACACCGTTATCTCGGCCCAAGAAATGCTCGTCAGCCGCTCTTCTTATCCGACCGAAAAGATTGCCCAAAATGCCGAAGATTATCGCCAACTGGGTCTGGGCTATGCCAACCTTGGGGCATTGCTGATGAGTTTGGGATTGCCCTACGACTCGGATGGGGGTCGGGCCGTGGCCGGCGCGATTACCTCACTTATGACCGGCCGAGCCTATCGCCAGTCGGCTATTATCGCTCGGGAAGTCACGGGGCCGTTCAACGGCTATCGGAAGAACGAAGCGCCTATGCTCAATGTTCTAAAAATGCACCAAGCGGCGGCCCAAGATTTAAACAAAGTCAGTCGAGAGGGGGGCTTAGCAAAAGACGAGCCGTTGTTTTTGCAAGCGGAACGAGTTTGGGATGATGTTGTCCAAATTGCCGGAGAACAGGGCGTTCGAAATTCTCAGGCCACGGTTTTAGCGCCAACCGGAACGATCTCGTTCTTAATGGATTGCGCCACGACCGGAATTGAGCCTGAGTTGGCCTTGGTCAAGTATAAAAAACTGGTTGGAGGTGGGACGCTCAAGTTGGTTAATAATCAAGTTGACCGAGCCTTAAAGAATTTAGGCTACAACGAGTCAGAGGTTAAAGAAATTGGCAAATACATTTTAGAAACCGATACAATTGAAGGGGCGCCGGGCTTGAAAGAGGAGCATCTTTCGGTTTTTGACTGCTCCTTCAAGGCCCAAAACGGCAAGCGAACAATTGACTATATGGGTCATCTTCGAATGATGGGGGCGGCTCAACCCTTTGTCTCAGGGGCGATTTCCAAGACGGCCAATTTGCCTGAAGAGGCGACTCGAGAAGATATTTACAATGCTTATATTGAAGCCTGGAAACTTGGTTTAAAGGCGATTGCCATTTACCGTGATGGCAGTAAAACGGTTCAACCGCTGAATACCAAGCGGGATGATGCCAAAATCGAACGAAAAGGAACCTACACTCGAATCAAACTTCCGGATGTTCGTCCGTCAATTACCCACAAATTCTCAGTTGGCGGGCACGAGGGCTATTTAACGGTTGGTCTTTATCCGGAAACGAAAAAGCCGGGCGAGACTTTTATTACTATTGCTCGAGAGGGGAGCGTTGTTTCTGGGCTTATTGATACCATCGCCACGCTCATTTCCGTTTCCCTTCAGTCGGGCGTACCCTTGGCAACGATTGTCAAAAAATTCAAAGGGATGCGCTTTGAACCTATGGGGCCGACTAATAACAACGACATTCCCTTTGCCAGTT
>PCXO01000010.1:42543-63998 GCA_002771135.1 Candidatus Yanofskybacteria bacterium CG10_big_fil_rev_8_21_14_0_10_46_23 | reverse complement strand
CCCGAGGAGAAGATGGAGGTCTTTGGAATACCTTATGAGAGTGAGGCAACCGAGGAAAAGCTGGATCTGCAAGATCTCAAAATCGGCTCGACCCCGTCGGTTCCATTTGAAAAAGCAAACTCCAGAGTTAACCCCAAATTTGCCACCGTCGCCGAGACGGACGCTCCCCCCTGTGTGGAGTGCGGAACGTTAATGGTTAAAGCCGGAGCCTGTCATACTTGTCCCAACTGTTTTGCCACAACGGGGGTTTGCAACTAGTTCTTTCCAGAGGAGGAGAACTTGAATTATCCAGAATTTGGTCAACTTTTTCAGCAGTTTCAGGAGCGCTCGGGGTGTTCCGATTGTTACTTGGCTTTATTCTCCGGTCTTCGGGCCAGCCTGGAGGAGATAAAGCATGGCCGAGGAGAGCTTGATTTTAGAACTCTTGAGGCAATGGCGGAGGCTTTGGGCTTATATGAATTTGAGCTTCAGCAATTATTGGAAGCCGGAGAGGTTCATTGGCCAAATTTTCGAACCACTCTTTTCCTGAGGTTTAGTCTTCGGTCCCCGTCTCGAGTTACCAAAGCCGTTCTCCCAGCTCAGCTCGTTTTTGATTTTTAGTCCCGGCGGGCAGTCGGGGCTTTTTGTTTGGTCTATAATAAAAGTAATGCATCGATCGGAGGTATTTTTCTATGGCTTGGTTGCCTTTCTAGGGGGCATTTTGGGGCAGTCGATCGCTAACTTTGGATCGACCTTCTGGCTGATAATTTTAGCTGTTAGCTTAGCCGGTTTGGGCTTATTCTATAACAAAATTCTGGCCAAAAAATTGAGCCTTATTTCCTTTTGTATCTTTTTTGCATTGGGGGGGTTGTGGCTCCATCGAGCTCAATCGGTAGTCAGTCAGTTTCCGGCAGAGGGGCTTTCGGAGGTTGAGCTAATCGGCTATGTGGCGAGTGAACCAAAGTTTTCGGGGCGAACTCAGGATTTTACTTTCCAGCCCATTGCCCGGAAGCAAGGCGACGGATTTTTTGAATTTCGAGAAAAAATTTTAGTTCAGGCCGACCTCTTTCCCGTTTATCGCTGGGGTGACTTTATGCAATTGAAGACCGATCTGGGCCCTTCTGAAAATTTCTCTGATTTTGATTATGTCGCTTTTTTAGCCCGACAGGGGATCTTCCAAATTTCTAAAAGTCCGAAAATCTTTCCCCTTTCAAATTTAGAGTTAAATCTTTTTGAGAATTTTAAAGTCAAATTATTAAACAGGATATTTTTAGTCAAAGCTAAATTTGAGGCCAGTGTTCAGCAAGTGGTGGTTGAGCCGAACGCCGCTTTTATCAATGGTATTCTTTTGGGGACGCGCTCAAAAATACCCGAGGCTCTAATCAACAATTTTGCCCAGACCGGCCTAACCCACATCCTAGCGATTTCAGGCTACAATATCACTATTATCGCTTGGGTTTTTCTGGCCTCATTTTTAATCTTCTCTCGACGGCAAGTAGCCGTTTTATTTTCCTTAATTGGGATTATTCTCTTCGTAATTTTGACCGGGGCGTCAGCCTCCGTGGTCCGGGCCGGGATTATGGGGGGATTGATTCTTCTGGCCACCTCCGTTGGGCGCCAGTATGATTATAAAATTTCTTTGGCTCTAGCCGGGGCCTTCATGGCCTTCCAGAATCCCTATATCCTAAGATTCGATATCGGTTTCCAACTTTCTTTTTTAGCCACCGTGGGGATTTTGTATTTCTCTCCGATTGTTCAAGAACGGCTTATCTGGCTACCCGAACGGTTTCGCTTTCGAGAAACGGCTGCCATGACTATCTCGGCCCAAATTTTAGTTTTACCCCTAATTTTACATTATTTTAATTTTTTTTCGGTGGTCGCTCTGCCGGCCAATCTCTTAGTCTTACCGCTTATCCCCAGCTCCATGCTTTTTGGCTTTCTGGCCGGGATAGCTGGCCTTATATTTTATCCGCTCGGCCTAGTCTTGGGCTGGTTGGCTTGGCTCGTGACTTCTTTGGAAATCGCTATAATTAGGTTACTGGCGGCCTTGCCTTTCAGTGGTTTAGAGCTTAGTTTCCCGTGGCCCTTGGTGGCGCTGGCCTACGGTCTAATCTTCTTCTGGTTTTGGCGGTTCCAAATAAACACCGAGAAGCCCAAGTTAATTTCTTATGAGTAAGCGAAGTCAATTTCGATACATTGGTGGGGGCGTATTTTTTCTGCTCTTAATCATTTTTCTCGTTTCCGTTATCCAGCCCAAGGGGGATGGTCGACTCCATGTCTATTTTTTGAATGTGGGTCAAGGCGATGCTATTTTTGTCCAGTCACCAACGGGTCATCAGCTTTTGATTGACGGCGGTCCCGATTCGGCAATTTTAAGTGAACTGGGAGCGGTGATGTCTTTTTTTGATAGAAAAATTGACCTGGTTCTTTTGACTCATCCGGATGCTGACCATCTGGCGGGCTTGGTGGAAGTTCTAAAGCGCTACCAAGTTGAAGCTGTTATTGAATCGGGCGTGAAATGCCAAACCAGCCTTTGCCGGGCTTGGGACAAAGAGATCCAGGAACGAGCTCCAAAGGTTGTCTTGGGGAATTTGGGGGATCAAATTGATTTGGGGGGCGGGGTTATTTTAAAGATCCTGAGCCCTTTTTCCGAGATTGCCGACCAAACCTTTTCGAAGGTCAATAATACCAGCCTAGTTACGCGACTGGAGTATCGGGGCCAGTCGGTTTTGTTAACGGGCGATATTGAGGGGAGTATTGAGGACAAGCTGGTTATCAGCCAATCGGCGATTGATGTTGATTTTCTAAAGGTTGCGCACCACGGGAGTAAAACATCTTCTTCGGTTGATTTTTTAAGAGCCACTTCACCCTTGACAGCTTTTATTCAGGTAGGGTCGGAAAATCAATACGGTCATCCGACCGCAGAGATTTTAAATCGCCTCGAGCAAGAGGCGATTGAATATTATCGTAACGATCTTTCCGGGCGGATTGAGTTGATTTTATCCGACCAAGATTATGTGGTTAAAACTCAGCGTTGATTTTTGAGAATCTCGGCAACCTGCTTTATAAAAGATACGGCAACCGGCGCGGGGAGAAGGCTATAGAAACTTTCTTTGCCGACCCGAATCTCCCAAGGGCTTTCCAACATCTCAACTTCTTTATCGGCATTTAGGCGATAGCCATAGGCTGGGGTAATCTCATAGGCGTCAACATACTGTTTGGCCTTATTAACGGGGATAGAGTTTCGGAGAAGAACCTTGGGGACACCCTGAATCCCGAGGAGTTTTTCCATAACGCTGTGATCGGTGTTGACGCGCTCGCGGATGTTCTCGATTCCAAATTCGTCGCCTTCTTTAGTGACCATTCGGCTATCCTTACAACTCTCATTATCACAAATTAGATAGAAAGATTTTTTGCTAGGATCATAGCCGGCCCGCTTAGTTCGCAGAAGTTTCAAATTTCGAGGGGTTTGACAGTTTGGGCAAATGACCCGGGTTTTCATGCGCTCGTCGATTATCTGTTCGGGAAGATCAATGAAGACCAAGAAATCGGGATCCTCTCGATAGCCCATGATCGAGCGCAAAAAGAGCGAGAAGGCGATCTGATCTAGATTCCGCGGGAAACCATCGATAAAAACGGCCTTACCTTGAGCTTGATCAATCTCCCTTTCTAAAAGGGCCAGAGCGATCTCCGTTGGCAGAAGCGTTTTTGTATCGCGACCGGAGATAACATCAAGGGCCTGCTTAATTGAAATAAATCCGCGATAGCGATTCTCTAGAAACTTTTCTAACTCCTTTTTGCCCGCCTTTGTCCCCAGATCATGATGGGCTTTGCGGATGGCATCGCCGATGGAGACATGAGCAATATATTTATCGCCGATAGCTTCTTTAAATAACTTGGAGTAGGTTCCTTTCCCGGCACTTTTTTTACCCAATAAAATCCCGACGAAGGTATTTCTTTTAAGATAATTACGGATGAATTTTATTTCTTGGCCGGCCTTGGCTTCAAAATATTTCTTTCGCGATTTAGGGTCTTCTAAATTGAATTCACCGCGGATGCCGGCAACTTTCGTCTTAAATAGCGGGAAGTTGAAATCTTTTTTCATAGTTAGAGGATTTTAACAAAGTTTTCCCAGTTTTCAAATTAATCGGCAAGTGGTAACCTAAGAGGGTAGATCCCAGCACTGTGCGTGAAAGGTTTAGGACAATTCTTATTCATCGGGAGCTTTACATTCCTGTGTCTCAGCGAGGTGGTCCTCACTTCAACGCGGCGGTAGGTGCGAGCACCCACCTGGAATAGAGCTAAACTTTGAGCGCACAGTCCTGGGATTTAAACATCCGCCTCTTAGGCGGATGTTGTTGATTTCGAGAGATTCTTGGTTTGAGTTTTGATGCAAGAAGTGCAGATTTTCATTCGTTGACCGTCAACCTGAGCCCACTGGAGATTGGGGAATTTTCGGTATTTGTGGGTGGGGTTGTAATTTCCACGTAAAAGTTTCCGCTTAGTGGCGATCATGGATTTTTTCCCACATTGACTGCAACGCGTGGCCATAATGTAGATTACTTTAACGTTGGGCCAATCTAACACACAATAGTAATTTTTTCAAATTTATTTGACAGATACGCTTTTTAAGTATATATATTCTAAAATAGATTGATGGAGGTTCCCATGCTACTTAGAAGGGTTTTCGGGAGTTGGCTGGTAGCTATCTCCTGGTTGGGTCTCGGTATTTCAGGAGTTTCTTCATTTTTCATCTTTCAACCTGATCTTAAAAATCTATTGATTGGGTTGGCCCTGTATCTTCTCGGCCAGCTTTTCTTCCTCCCGCGGTTTTTGTTTCCGGAGGAAGGTTCGGGGGCAGAGAACCTAGACCGCCTTTAGGGGTGGTCTTTTTATTATTTCTAATTTTTTTTATTTTTGTGCTAGACTGCCCTTAATATGGGTAGTTTGCTTATTGTTTTCCAAATTCTCGTCCTTCTCTTCTCCGTGGTTATCCATGAGGTAGCTCACGGGGCGATGGCGCTCAGCCTAGGAGACCAGACGGCCAAACGCTTGGGCCGGCTGACTTTAAATCCAGTGGTGCATTTGGATTTGGTCGGCTCGATTCTATTGCCGATTTTTCTCTACATTATCAGTATGGGCGGTTTTGTTTTCGGTTATGCCAAGCCTGTACCTTATAACCCGTTGAATTTGCGGGATCGACGCTATGGGCCGGCCAAGGTGGCAATCGCCGGCCCCCTGGCCAATATTATTGTGGCTTTAATCTTCGGCTTGGCTCTTCGTTTCTTGCCGGCCGGCCTGACCCTTTCCATCATCCCCCAGCTCTTCGCCCTGATCGTTTTTATGAATCTTCTTTTGGCTATCTTCAACTTAATTCCGATCCCGCCCCTGGACGGCCATTGGTTGCTCCTAACTTTTTTACCCGATAGCCTCCATCACTTCAAGCAGGCCTACCTCCAGTATGGAATGATTCTTTTTATCTTCGCCCTCTTTTTTATTTTCCCGACTATTCTCCCGGCGGTGACCGGCCTCTTTCGGCTTATTGTCGGTGCGCCAATCGATTTTTTCTAAGTCTTTGTTGACGTCCCAAAACTTGTCTGTTAGTATTGCTCCAAGCAATAGCATTGCTAGTTTGTTTTTTCAAATGCCTATTTAGGCAGTTGATATTTAATGCCAACCTATAACCAACTTCTGAGAGGGTCTCGAAAGAAATCAAAGCGAAAAACAAAATCGCCGGCTTTGGCTTTCGGGTTCGACACCTTAAAAAATCGCCCCTCAAAATTCCCCGCGCCGTTTAAACGGGGGGTAGCGATTAGCGTGAAAACCATGACTCCTAAAAAGCCGAACTCTGCCCTTCGAAAAGTCGCTCGAGTGCGGCTAACTAACGGGATGGAGGTGACCGCCTATATTCCCGGCGAGGGGCACAATCTTCAAGAACACTCCGTGGTTATGTTGCGAGGAGGCCGAGTTAAAGATTTGCCGGGGGTTCGCTACCATATTGTCCGAGGCGTTTTAGACGCCGCGGGGGTAGACGGCCGGAAGCAAGAACGCTCTAAATACGGGGTTCGAAAGAAATAGATTTTTCATACCTAAACATGCGAAAACCAATTCCGCCAAAAAAACGCCGCCGCCTCGAACCCGATGTTAAATTGGAAAGTGTTTTAGTTAGTCGATTAATCAACTATGTAATGATGGGGGGGAAGAAATCAACCGCTCAGCGAGTGGTTTATGATGCTTTGGCCGTGGCTGCCAAAAAGTCGAAACTCAAGGATCTTGAGGTCTTGGAAAAAGCGATTGAAAACGCTGGCCCGAAGGTAGAGATTCGCTCTCGTCGGATTGGTGGGGCGAACTATCAGGTTCCGCGTGAAGTTAGCAATGATCGGCGCGTTATTCTGGCTTTGCGCTGGATTATTGATGCCGCTCGAAGTAAGAAGGGCGTACCTATAAGTGAGCGTCTGGCGACGGAACTAGTCCAGGCCGCCAACAATGAAGGGGCCGCCGTTAAAAAGCGAGAAGATACGCATCGAATGGCCGAGGCGAACAAAGCTTTTGCTCACTTTGCCTGGTAAACGAGCGCTCCAGCAGATTTATCCCGTGAGCTGGAAAGAGTCGGATTTGTTGAATAAATAAAAAATATCATGGCCCGAGATTACCCGATTAACCGAAACCGAAATATTGGCATTATTGCCCACATTGATGCGGGCAAAACAACCGTTACCGAACGAATTCTTTTCTATACCGGTATCTCTCACAAAATTGGCGAGGTCCATGAGGGCGAGACGGTTATGGATTGGATGGAGCAAGAACGAGAACGAGGCATCACGATTACCTCAGCGGCGACGAATACTTTTTGGAGGCCAACCTATTTGAGTCAAGCCGAGCGCGACTCTGGCCAGAATGAGTATCGAATCAATATCATTGATACTCCGGGTCACGTTGATTTTACCGTCGAAGTCGAGCGTTCTCTCCGAGTTCTTGACGGGGGGGTCGTCGTTTTCGATGGCGTGGCCGGGGTGGAACCGCAATCAGAGACGGTTTGGCGTCAAGCGGAAAAATATAAAGTTCCTCGAATCTGTTTTATAAATAAACTAGACCGAATGGGCGCTTCTTTCGAGCGATCTTTTGATACGATTTTAAAACGACTTTCTCCTAGGGCGATTAAGATGCAGATTCCTGACGGGGAAGAGTCAAATTTCAAAGGGGTGATTGACTTACTTTCAATGCGCTATTTTTCCTTTGAGGGCGATCTTGGAGAGAAAATTGTTGAGGGTGATATCCCCAGTGTCGATCTAGAAGCGAAGGCTAAAAAGTTTCGAGAAGAGTTGATAGAGCGAATTGTTGAAAATGATGATGAGGCGATGGCTATTTTTCTGGAAGGCAAAGAAATTGAGACAAAAAGGCTCAAAGAGATTTTAAGAAAAGCCGTTATCACCGGAGAGGTTTTCCCGGTTTTCGCGGGCTCAGCTCTAAAGAACAAGGGGGTTCAGTTGGTTTTGGATGCGGTTATCGACTATCTTCCATCTCCGGCGGATCTGCCTCCGATTGAGGGTCACGACTTGAAAACCGGGGAGATTTTGACTCGAGAACCAAAAGACGAGGTCCCTTTCGCGGCGCTGGCTTTTAAAGTGGCGACCGATCCCTTTGTTGGCCAGCTAACTTACTTCCGAGTTTACTCCGGGGTTTTGAAGGCTGGTTCTTACGTCTTAAACAGCACAACAGGTGAGAGGGAGCGAATCGGTCGAGTTTTAAGAATGCACGCCAATCAACGGGAAGAGCTCCAGGAAGTTTATTCTGGAACGATCGCCGCTATTGTTGGCTTGAAAAATACT
The DNA here is from genome assembly GCA_002771135.1 of Candidatus Yanofskybacteria bacterium CG10_big_fil_rev_8_21_14_0_10_46_23. GTDB lineage: Bacteria > Patescibacteriota > Minisyncoccia > 2-02-FULL-40-12 > IGHO2-12-FULL-4 > 1-14-0-10-46-23. The sequence continues at coordinate 56,190 of PCXO01000010.1, read as the reverse complement.
CGAACGGGCGATACCCTTTGTGACCTTGAAAACCCGATTATTCTTGAAAATATTGAGTTTGCCGAGCCGGTTATTTCCCTTCGAATCGAACCCAAGACCAAGGCGGATCAAGAGAAGATGGGAGTTGCTCTCAAAAAACTTTCTGACGAAGATCCCACGTTTCGGATCAAGACCGATGCTGAAACCGCGGAGACGATTATCTCGGGCATGGGTGAGCTTCACCTCGATATTATTGTTGATCGGATGAAGCGCGAATTCGGTGTCGAGGCTAATATCGGCCGACCCCAAGTTGCCTATAAAGAAACTATCCGGAAGGAAGCTCAAGCTGAGGGTAAATATATCAAGCAATCGGGGGGCCGGGGTCAATTTGGACATGTCTATATGCGAGTCGAACCCCAAGAACCCGGCGCTGGGTTCAGCTTTGCCAGTGAGGTCAAGGGTGGAGCGATACCCCAAGAATATATTCCCGCGGTTGAAAAGGGGGTTAAAGAGGCCATTGATAAGGGGGTAGTGGCAGGTTATCCGCTGATTGATATAAAAGCGATCGTCTATGACGGCTCTTATCATGAAGTGGACTCATCTGAGGTAGCCTTCAAAATCGCCGGGTCGATGGCTTTTCAGGAGGCGACCAAGCGGGCCAACCCGGTTTTGCTAGAGCCGATAATGAATGTGGAAATCACCGTCCCGGATGAATTTACGGGGGAGGTCAACGGCGATTTAAATTCTCGCCGGGGTCGGATTGAGAGTTTAGGAGAACGCGGGGGGTTGGGGATTAAAGTTATTAATGCCAAAGTTCCACTGTCCGAGATGTTTGGCTATGCTACCACGATTCGATCTTTGACTGAGGGCCGGGGTAACTTTAGTATGGTCTTTGATAGTTACCAAGACGTTCCCACAAACGTTGTCCAGCAGGTTATTAGTGGAGTAAAATAATTATGAACACCGAAGAACTTCAACAACTTGTCAATCAATTTGGAGCGGTCGTTATGGTTAAAAATGATCGTCCGGCTTTTGTCATTTTGCCCTTCACGCGGTATCAAGAACTAGCCGGGCAGGTTACCTCTTTTGTGGATATTCACTCAACGATAGAGAACAACCCCAAGGATGCCGAGCTGATTGATCGTTTAAACAATGAAATTGCGGCCCTGAAGGAAGAGATAAGCCACCGCGAAGCCGAGGTTTTAAATGAGGAAGAATTCGAAGATGAAGGTGAAATTGAGGGGGAATAGGCGAAAAGGTAACTTTGGGGAAAGATAGCCCAAAAAACTTGACTAACATTCCTATTTTGTTAGAATAATCACTGTCATTATTTTAGATTAGCGGAGAGAGTTGCAAAATAAATATTAATAATTTTATTTAGTTTATCGGGGTATATCTTGATCAGGTCCGGATTAAGGATTTGGGGATATATGCTGTTGTAATGAAATGGCTGGAACATTTGAACGAACCAAACCACATGTTAACGTCGGGACCATCGGCCACGTTGACCACGGAAAGACGACGCTTACGGCGGCGATTTTGCATGTCATCGGTTTGATGGGGGAGGGCTATAGCTCTCGCGAAAAGAAAGTTAATGAGATTGATAATGCGCCGGAGGAAATAGCTCGGGGAATCACCATCGCCCTTTCGCACTCGGAGTATGAAACGCCTAAGCGTCACTATGCTCACATTGATGCGCCCGGACACGCGGACTACATTAAGAACATGATTACGGGGGCCGCTCAGATGGACGGTGCGGTTTTGGTTGTCTCGGCCGCGGATGGTCCGATGCCCCAAACTCGAGAACACATTCTTCTAGCTCGACAAGTGGGGGTCCCGTCGATTATTGTCTTCTTAAACAAAATCGATCAGGTTGATGACCCCGAATTAGTCGATTTGGTTGAAGCGGAAATTCGAGAACTGCTAAACAAATATCAGTTTCCGGGAGATACAACCCCGATTATCCGAGGCTCGGCGCTTAAGGCGCTTGAGGCGGGTTCAATAGATGATGAAGCGACTAAGCCGGTTGCTGAATTAGTAAAACAACTCGACGAATTTATTCCCGAGCCTCAGCGTGATATCGATCAACCCTTCCTCATGCCGATTGAGGACATCTTCACGATTGAAGGTCGGGGCACGGTTGTTACCGGAAGAATCGAGCGAGGGAAAATTAGCGTGAACAGCGAAGTTGAAATTGTCGGAATTAAAGATACGGCCAAGACGGTCGTAACGGGAATCGAAATGTTCAATAAGCAACTCAGTGAGGGTTTGGCTGGAGACAATGCCGGAATTCTTCTTCGAGGTACCAAGAAAGAAGAGATTTCTCGAGGCCAAGTTTTAGCCGCTCCGGGCTCGATTACTCCCCACACCGAGTTTGACGCGGAGATCTACGTTCTCTCCAAAGAGGAAGGTGGTCGGCACACGCCATTCTTCAAAGGTTACAAACCTCAGTTCTATTTCCGAACGACTGATGTTACTGGCGAGACCCAACTTCCGGAAGGAACCGAGATGGTCATGCCGGGAGATACGATTACCTTAAAAGTCCAGTTAATCGCTCCAATCGCTATGGAAGAAAAGCAACGCTTTGCTATCCGAGAAGGCGGAAAGACGGTTGGCGCCGGCGTTATCACCAAAATATTAAAATAAGTCAGGTTCAGGCCTCTCCGTAGGGAGAGGCCTGACTTGTTCAGAAGCTCCTTAACCGTAAAAATATCATGGCTAAGAAAACCCCAAAAATTGAAGTAAATCATCGCATTAGGATAAAATTACGAGCCTATGATAATAAGATCATCGATCGTTCGGCTCATCAGATTGTCGAGACAATCAGCCGGCACGGTGGTTCAGTTGTCGGCCCGGTTCCGCTTCCAACCGAGATTCACAAGCAAACCGTGAATCGCTCTACCTTTGTTCATAAGGATGCGCGGGAGCAGTTTGAAATGAGAATCCACAAGCGATTGATTGATGTTTTGAAGCCAGACCCCAAAATTATTGATTCTTTAATGAATCTAAGCTTGCCGGCCGGGGTGGATATCGAGGTTAAGATGTAGTCGAAAGGTATTGTTGTTTCGTTTCTTGCTCTGATTCTCAGAGCAAGAGATGAGGCAGGAATTTCTGTCTCAATTCTTTCTTAATGGTCCTACTTGCCAACAAAATGTAGCCGACCAAACATGAATGATTTAGTTGTCGCCCAGCTAAATCTGGGTTTTTGTTTCTGAATGAAAATCATGAAGTTTATCCTTGGAACAAAGTCAGCAATGACACAAATATTTACAGAGGAAGGTCGCGCAGTCCCCGTGACTGTTATTGAGGCCGGGCCGGTAACGGTCACACAAGTGAAGGACAAAGAAAAGGACGGCTACTACTCGGTTCAGGTGGCTTTTGGGCATAAGAACAAAATGGGCAAAGCGCTTCTCGGGCAGATAAAAAAAGCCGGCGCGGATGCCTTGAGCCCCCGATGGCTAAAAGAATTTCGGCTTGGTGAGAGTTCTGAGTTGGCCCTAGGAGCCAAAATCGACGTTTCTATATTTGAAGAAGGGGAGAAGGTCTCCGTTACTGGGACTTCTCGAGGCAAGGGCTTTCAGGGCGTGGTTAAACGTCACAACTTTAGGGGAATGCCAGCCAGCCATGGCCATAAGGGGGTAACCCGAGCGTCGGGCTCAATTGGCCAGAGGTTCCCTCAGCATACCTTGAAAGGAATGCGGATGGCGGGCAGAACCGGCGCTACAAAAGAGACAACCCGAAATCTGAAAATCGTAAAAGTCGATCCCGAGAATAATCGCCTTCTGGTTCGGGGCGCGGTTCCGGGCCGGCGGGGCTCACTTTTGGCGATAAAGTCCAAATAAAGACCATGAAATCGAATATCTACAATCAAACCGGTGAAAAAATTGGTGACGCCTCATTAACGGCTACGATTTTTGGAGTTAATTTTAATCGAGATCTTGTTCACCAAGCCTTTGTCATCCAGCGGGCTAATGGTCGATCCGTTATCGCTCACACCAAAGATCGAAGCGAGATCCGGGGAGGGGGCAAGAAGCCTTGGCGTCAAAAAGGAACCGGTCGAGCCCGGCATGGCTCAACTCGTTCACCGATCTGGAAGGGCGGGGGAATCACTTTCGGCCCAACAAATGAGCGAGTCTTTTCAAGAAAAATCAATCAAAAGATGCGCCAGAAGGCAGTTTTAATGGCTCTTTCTCAGAGAATCAAAGATGGCCACTATGCGATTATCGATTCAATTTCGGAGGAGTCAAAAACAAAGAAAGCCAGCCAAATTCTGAAGGCGATAAAAGATAAAATTTTTAACATAAAAGATGACAAAGGCTCTTTCCTGTTTGTTTTCGCCACGGGGAAAGAAATTGGTCGCCGAGCGTTCAGAAATATTGAAGGGATTGATACAATCAGCGCCAAAAGTTTAAATGTTGTCGACATTATCAATCACAAGTACATTATTTTCATTAAGGATTCTCTTCCGGTGATTGAGGGGATTTATACCAAAATATAATCATGGCCTTAAATTTTTTCAAAAAAGAAAAAGATAAATCGAAATTGAGCCCGAAGCTTAAATCTCCGAGCTCGGTTTCAAATACCGAAAAAGCTGAGCCAAAGAAGTCGGCGCCAGCGACCAACCTTAAAAAACCGGGGAACATTCAGGCCTACCAAGTCCTAAAAGCCCCCCATATCAGCGAGCAGGCGACCCTTCAGGCAGAAATAGGCCAGTATGTTTTCAGAGTTTTTGAGGGAACAACCAAGAATGAAATAAAAAAAGCCGTTGAGAACCTTTTTGATGTAAAAGTTACGGGGGTCAATTTAAATTATTCTCCGACTAAAAAACGTCGTTTGGGCCGACAGGTTGGTTTTCGATCGGGTTATAAAAAAGCAATTGTGACCTTGGCCAAGGGACAAACAATCGAATTAATTAATCGTTAACCATGGCAAAGATTTATAAACCAACAACTCCCGGTCGCCGGGGCATGACCGGATATGATTTTTCGGGGCTGTCTAAGGTCGCGCCCCTAAAGTCGAAGACGACTGGTTTTAAACGCGACAAGGGCCGAAACAATCAAGGTCGAATTACGGTTCGTCACCGGGGCGGAGGAGCGAAACGACTTTATCGAGAGATTGATTTTAAGCAGGAGAAAATGGATATTGAGGCGACCGTCTTCGCTTTGGAATATGACCCCAATCGAACTACCCGGATTGCCCGGCTTCATTACAAAGATGGCGACAAGCGGTATGTTTTAGCCCCTGAGGGCTTGAAGGTCGGTGACGTTATCAAAACCGCCTCCAAGCGTTCGCCCCTGAAGCTTGGAAATCGAGTCAAACTAAAGTATATTCCTCAGGGCACGCAAGTTTATAATATTGAAATGACTCCCGGTCGGGGGGGACAGGTTGTCCGTTCGGCGGGGTCGTTTGCTACGGTTTTAGCGCGTGATGGAGGTTATACCCAAATCCAGATGCCCTCTTCCGAGGTTCGTCAAATTAGCAGTGAGAGCTTTGCTTCAATTGGACGACTCTCCAACTCGGAGCACAATAAAATTAATCTGGGCAAGGCCGGCCGAAGTCGTCATTTGGGGATTCGGCCGACCGTTCGAGGATCAGCCATGAATCCGGTTGACCACAAGTATGGTGGCGGAGAAGGCAAATCCGGCCGAGGAACCCGTCGGCCAAAAGATATCTGGGGTAATATTACGGGTGGCCGGAAGACCCGAAAGAAAAAGAATAACTCGAATAAGTTTATTGTTCGCCGGCGCAAAAAGTAGGAATTAATTTATGTCACGATCACTAAAAAAAGGCGTATTCGTTGATCCAAAGCTTCTCAAGAAATTGGGTAAGTTTAAGCTGGGCGACAACAAAATTATAAAAACCTGGTCTCGATCCTCAACGATAACCCCGGAGATGGTCGGCTATACATTTGGAGTTCACAATGGTAAAGTGCATGTTCCTGTGAGCATTACCGAAGATATGATCGGGCACAAGCTGGGTGAATTCTCGCCAACGCGGACTTTTCGACGCCACGGTGGGAAGATCCAAAAAGAACAGGAGATTGCTCAGCGTCAAAAAGAAATCGATTCTGCCCGAGCCGCCAAGGCCCCGACGACTTAACCATAAAATATGGCCCAAGTAATCGCCAAAGCTAAACATCTTCACATCGCCCCACGTAAGGTTCGATTTGTGGCGGAGCCCCTAAAAGGCCTTCAAGTTAAAGAGGCCCAAGTTCAATTGACATATATTGTCAATCGTTCGGCGGTTCCTTTGGCAAAATTGCTAAAGTCGGCAGTGGCCAACGCAGAAAATAATTTCTCAATGGTTCAAGACAATCTTTTTATAAAAAATATTACAGTCGATGAGGGGGTAACCATAAAACGTTTTCGGCCTAAAGGTTTTGGACGGGTTTCCCCGATTAATCGAAAAACTTCGCACATCACGATAACTTTAGATGAAAAAGTTGCCGGAGTTCGCCAAACCGAGAAACTAAAATCAAAACCGGTGGAGCCTGAAAAAATAGAATCACCGGCCGAGGGAAAGGCAGAAAGTTTGCCAAAGCCGAAGACGCTTGTTCAACCCAAAACTAAGACCGCCAAGCCAATTTCAAAGGAAAATGTCAAACAGGATCCTTCCTTTGTAAAGCGGATTTTCCGAAGAAAAGTTTAATTATAAATATGGGACAGAAATCATCGCCAACGGGGTTCCGAGTCGGCTTCCAAAAGAAGTGGCTTTCACGTTGGTTTAACCAAAAAAATTATAAGGAAGCCTTGGCCGAAGATTTAAAGATTCGGATATTTCTTGAGGAAAAACTCAAAAATATGAGCGTTGACCGGATTGAGATTGAGCGAAGTCCCGATGTTCTCTCTATCGTCGTTAAGACGGCTCGGCCGGGTCTGGTTATCGGTCGGGGTGGAACGGGCGTGGAGGAGTTAAAAAAGAAGATCGGCCTTTTCGTTAAGATGACCAAGGATGTTCGCTTGGATATCCAAGAATATCGAAACCCCGAGTCCTCGGCTCGGATAATGGCCGAATCAATTGCGGAGCAACTAGAACGACGAATGCCCTTTCGTCGGGCTATGAAGCAAACTCTGGCTAAAATGATGGCCAACCGCGACGTTCAAGGGGCGAAGATTCGAGTCTCGGGTCGCTTAAACGGAGCGGAAATTGCTCGAGCCGAGCATATCGAAGGGGGAAAGCTTCCCCTCCAAACTTTGCGAGCCAACATTGATTACGCCCAAGTCACGGCGCATACGGCTTACGGAACAATCGGAGTTAAAGTTTGGATCTACAAGGGGGAAATGCTCGACATCGATCCGGAGGATAATTTTTCAAATAATTAACCACCATGTTGCAACCAAAGAGGATAAAACACCGCAAGGTCCATAAGGGAAAATTAAAATCAAAGGCACGTCGAGGCGCGGAGGTTTCTTTTGGTAGCTTTGGTTTAAAAGCGATGGAATCTTCTTGGATCACGGGGCGCCAGATTGAATCGGCGCGTCGGGCGATGGCTCGTTTTATTAAGCGAGGCGGTAAAATTTGGATTCGAATTTTTCCAGACAAACCCCGGACGGCTAAAAGCGCTGAAGTTGGCATGGGGGGCGGAGCCGGAGCTCTGAGCCATTTTGTTGCGCCGGTTTCAGCGGGCCGAGTTTTATTTGAGATGGATGGCGTCGAGCGGTCGGTAGCCCAAGAAGCTTTTCGACTTGCGGCTCACAAACTGCCTATAAAAACTAGGATGGTAGACCGGTAAAAGGCTTATGAAATATCAAGATTTAAAGAATAAAACTTTACAGGAGATGAACGATATGGTAAAAGATTTAGTCGTCCGATTGGGCGAACTGCGTTTTAATAAGGAGCAAGGCGCGGTAAAAAATCTTGCCCAGATCAATTTAATCAAAAAAGATATTGCTCGTCTTAAATTAGCCCTGAGCTTGAAGCATGAATCATGAACAGAGAAAATTCTAAAAATAAGATCCTAAAGGGAGAGGTGGTCTCTGATAAAATGACCAAAACGGTTGTCGTTTCGGTCACGCGCCTGAAGAAACATCCAAAGTATAAGAAGTATTTTCGAGTTTCAAAACGGTATAAGGCGCACGACGAACAGGGTGAATACAAAACGGGAGATAAGGTTTTAATCCAATTGACGAATCCAATTTCTAAGGACAAATGCTGGATTGTGACCGGTCGAATAGCTTCGGGTAAGACTTCTCCGGAAGAAGCCGAAAAATAATATGTTGCAGAATCAATCAAGAGCGAAAGTGGCCGATAACAGTGGGGCCAAAGAAGTCGGGATTATTCGAGTTTTGGGGGGCACCCGACGGCGCTATGCTCGAATCGGGGATATTGTTGTTTGTTCGGTTAAAATAGCTGAGCCTCGAAAGCAGGTTAAGAAAAAAGATGTTGTCCGAGCCGTCGTGGTTCGGCAACAAGCCCCATTTCGAAGGAAGGACGGAAGCTATATTCGTTTTGATGAAAATGCCGTTGTTCTCCTTGAGGGCGTTGAGCCCAAGGGTGGGCGCGTTTTTGGCCCGATCCCTCGAGAAATAAAAGAACTTGGTTTTAACACGATCGCTTCGTTAGCGCCGGAGGTAATTTAGACCTATGCAATCCATCCACACCGGAGACAATGTAAAAATGTTAGCGGGGAAAGACCGGGGCAAGACCGGTAAGGTTTTGCATGTTTTCCCGACCAGAAATCGAGTTTTGGTTGAAGGTCTAAATAAAATCAAACGGCACACGCGGGCTCGCCAACAAGGCCAAAAGGGTCAGATTATTGAGCGGGAGCAAGCAGTTAATTTTTCTAATATCCAATTGATTTGTGCCAAATGTAACAAGGCCACCCGGGTCGGCTTTAGGCTGGAAGGCGAGACAAAAGTTCGATTTTGTAAAAGATGTAAAGCGATCACCTAATTCTATGTTGCGAGATCAATACAAAAAAATTACCGCGCCAACCCTGATGAAGGAATTGGGTCGAGATAATATTATGACGATTCCGCGCCTGAGTAAGGTCACGGTCAATGTTGGCGTGGGCCGAATCGCCAAAGAAGAAGCCAAGATCAACCATATTATCGAAGATCTGAAGAAAATTACCGGTCAGAAACCAGCCGTTCGGAAGGCTCGAAAATCGATTGCCGGGTTTAAACTTCGAGAAGGGATGGATATCGGCTTGGTCGTTACCTTGCGAGGTCGGCGAATGTATGATTTTATTGATAAATTAATCAACATTGCTTTGCCCCGGTCCCGAGATTTCTATGGAATTAAACTTTCGGCGGTCGATCAAAACGGCAATCTTAATGTTGGGATTAAGGAACAAAGTATATTTCCTGAGATTAGTTACGAGTCAATCAAGGATATCTTTGGTTTCCAGGTGACGATAACGACAACGGCTAAAAACCGGGCGGATGGGCTGGCCCTCTTTCGGGCAGTCGGCTTCCCGCTAGTTAAGTCCGAAGGTAAAAAATAATTATGGCCCGAAAAGCAGTAATCGCCAAAGCAAATAGAAAACCCAAATTTTCGACTCGAGTGGTTCGACGGTGTTCCCTTTGTGGCCGCGGTCGAGCGGTAATGCGTCGTTTTGGGCTGTGCCGAATTCATTTTCGAGAGTTGGCTAACAAGGGTCAGTTACCCGGAGTTCGAAAATCGTCTTGGTAAAGTAAATTTTAATTATGTATCCAATCGCGAACATGCTGACTCAAATTCAAAATGCCCAAAAGGCAAAGCATCCTCTTGTTGAGGTCCTGTTTTCAAAGTTCAATTTGGAGGTGGCTCGACTTTTGAAGGAGGCTAATTTTCTGGAAGATGTTCAGGTTAAAAAGAAGCGCGTCGGTCCTAAGGAAACGGAGTTTTCCTATATTGAGATAAAACCAAGCTACACGGCCGGGTTGGGGGCGATTCAAGGGGTTGATTTTATCAGTAAACCGTCCCGTCGAATTTACGCTCATAAATCAGATTTAAAGCCAATCAAATCAGGCTATGGTTTGGCCGTCATCTCCACCTCCAAGGGGGTCATGAGCGGTGAGACCGCCAAAAAAGCCGGTTTGGGCGGGGAAGTTATATTTTATATTTGGTAATTTTTAAATATGAGTCGAATTGGAAAACAAGTTATTAATATTCCCGAAGGCGTGACGATTAAAATCGACACGACGATTTCGGTCTCCGGTCCCAAGGGGGAGCTAACCATGCCTACCCCGGCCGGTTTTGATTTTAAACTTGAAGCCAACCGCCTTTCGATTGAACCTCAGGCTGGTTTTCCCTTCGAGACTAAAGCGGACGGCGCCCTACAGGGCCTTTATCGGTCGTTAGTGGCCAATATGGTTACCGGGGTCTCGGTTGGGTTTAGTAAGATTTTGGAAATAAATGGCGTCGGCTATCGGGCGACCTTAAATGGCAACAAGCTTGATTTGCAGTTGGGCTATTCTCATCCGGTTATTGTCGAAGCGCCCAAGGGCATTGAGTTTGCCGTTGATAAAAACACCATCACGATTTCCGGTATTGATAAACAGAATGTTGGTCAGATTGCGGCCAATATCCGGGAATATAAGAAACCCGAGCCCTATAAGGGGAAGGGGATTAGATATCAAGGCGAAACAATAATTCGCAAGGCCGGCAAGAAGGCGGCCACGTCGGCCTAAAAATCAAACCATGATTAAGAAAAGCTTAAAAAGAATTCATCGTCTTGATCGGCACAAAAAAGTCCGAGCTCAGATTTCTGGTACCACAACCCTTCCGCGGGTCGCTATTTTTCGAAGTAACAATCATGTTTACGGTCAAGTGATTGATGATTCTGTCGGCAGAACAATTTTGGCTGTCTCCGACAAGAGCCTGAAGCCTAAAACAAGACCGAAAGAAGCAAAGTTGGGGGCTAAAGAATCAAGCGCCTTTATCGCTGGCCAGACTCTGGGAACCAAAATGAAGGAGAAAAAGATTATTCAAGCTATTTTCGATCGAGGGGGCTTTCGTTATCATGGCCGGGTCAAGGCTTTCGTCGAAGGTCTTAGAGATAAAGGCATAAAAATTTAATATGGAACAAGAGAAACAACCAATGCTTCAAGCGCCTCCGGTGTCGGGCCCCCAACCCGCGCCGACGCGTCCTTCCAACAACCCGGGCGCCAATCGTCGCGGGGGTTTTGGTGGTGGCCGTTCTGGCGGGGGGCGAGGCCGAAGTGGCGGGCCGCGCCGGGAACGTCCTCGGCCGGATTATGAACACAAGGTCTTGGATATTGCCCGAGTTACGCGAGTAACTAAAGGAGGGAAACGATTTAGCTTTCGAGCGACGGTTATTGTCGGAGATGAAAAAGGCCAAGTTGGTTTGGGGACGGCTCAGGGAACGGATTTAGCCGTGGCGGTTCAGAAGGCAACCCTGCAGGGCCGAAAAAATTATGTTCGGATTGCTATGCAAGGGGATACTATCCCACATGAGATTTTTTATAAATTCAAAAGCGCGCAAGTCTTGTTGAAACCGGCCGAACCCGGCCACGGGATTAAAGCGGGTGGCCCAGTCCGAGTGATCGCCCAACTTTCGGGTCTTCGAGACATGACCGGAAAACTTATTTCGCGAACGACCAACAAAATAAATATCGCCAAAGCGACGATTGCCGCTTTGAGTAGTTTCCGACACCAACCCAAGGCCACTGTCGCGGGGAAGAAGGTTGAGCTGAAAAAAGAACAAAAGTCAAAATCAGAAAAAATTAATTAATTATCATGCAGACTCACGAGCTAAAACCAAAGACAAAACGCCAGAGCCAAAAACGAGTTGGCCGGGGGGGTAAGCGGGGGACGTATTCGGGCCGAGGCCAGAAGGGCCAGAAGTCCCGATCGGGTTCGGGCCAAAGCCCGGATTTTCGAGGGGGCAACGCGCCCCTTTGGAAAGTTTTCCCTAAACAACGCGGGGCAACCAAGAAGACGGAGATTAAGAAAAGAACTTTTCGGTTTAAGCAGACTGAGCCTAAGGTGATTAATCTCAATCGAATCAGTAACATTTTTAAGGAGAACGACGAAATTTCAATTAAGTCTCTCCGCGAGAAGGGAGTCATTTCCGCCAAGATTAAAGCGGTAAAAATCTTAAATTATGGTACTCTGACCAAGAAGTTGATTTTTGAGGGTCTGGCTATTTCCAAGTCGGCCCAAGCCGTTATTATCAAGCAGGGCGGAACGATAAAATAAACGATGAACACGATTGCTAAAATCTTTAAAGTGGCTGACCTTCGCAATAAGGTTTTGTTTGTCTTGGGGATTTTAGTTATTTATCGAATCTTCGCGGTCGTCCCCATCCCGGGGATTGATGCCCAATCGTTGAGTAATTTCTTTGCCCAAAACCAATTACTCGGTTTAATTAGCGTTTTCACGGGTGGTAGCCTTGATCAACTCTCCGTGGTTATGCTTGGTTTGGGGCCCTATATCACCGCTTCGATTATCATGCAGTTATTAACGATTATCTTCCCGCGTCTGGAGGAGATCTACAAACATGAGGGCGAGGCCGGCAAGGCTAAGTTTACCCAATGGTCGCGAATGCTGACCGTGCCCTTGGCGATTCTCCAAGGCTATAGTTTTATGATTCTTCTCTCCCGCCAAGGCGTTATCGCGCCGTTGGATCTTTTGGGCTGGGTTACCGCCCTTTCGGTTGCCACGGGGGGAGCGGTCTTTTTAATGTGGCTGGGCGAGTTGATTACCGAGAAAAATATTGGCAACGGGATCTCGCTGATGATTTTTGCCGGGATTATCGCCGGTTTTCCAACCAGTATTCGCCAAGCCCTCTCTACTTACACCCCGGACCAACTCTTTACCTACGCCGGTTTCGTTATCATCGCTCTCGTCGTTATCGCGGGCGTGGTCTATTTAACCGAGGCTCAACGCAAAATTCCGATTAACTATGCCCGCCGAGTTCGGGGCTCGAAAATGTACGGGGGCGTTTCAACCTATCTGCCAATGCGGGTTAATAATGCCGGCGTCATGCCGATAATCTTTGCCCTCTCAATTTTATTGTTTCCCGGTTTTATCGCCAACTTTTTTTCAACCTCGAGCATCACTTTCGTGGCGAGTTTGGCGACCTTCATCAGTGATATTTTGGCCAGTTCGGTCATTTACAGCCTGCTCTACTTTTTCTTAGTCGTGGTCTTTACTTACTTTTACACGGCGATTACTTTCGACCCCAAATCAATCTCGGAGAACATTCAAAAACAGGGTGGCTATATCCCCGGCATCCGGCCCGGCCGACCAACCGCCGAGTTCATTAACCACCTTCTTAACCGGATTACTTTAGTCGGAGCGATCTTCTTGGGTATCATCGCTGTTTTACCAACCGTGGTTCAGGGCTTTACCGGCGTGACCGCCTTCACGGTCGGAGGGACCTCGATTTTGATCGTCGTGGCCGTTGCTCTTGAAGTTGTCAAACAAATCAAATCCCAGCTAGCAATGTACGAGTACTAGCCTCGCCGGAGCTTTAGCGAAGGCGGGCTAGCCTACGGAGCGTTGTTGGTGCTATTTTCTTTGGACCGCTTGAATCCCCAGCGAGGATTCTACGCTCGCCGTTTTTTATAAATTCCCCCGACTTCGAATCTCGTCGGGGGACCATGCAATTTATAAAAAACAGCGTCCCAGAAAATAGCAACCAACGCCTATCCCACAAAAACCCTTGAAATAAGGGTTTTTTGATGGCCTGAATCGTTTCGATACCGCTTGCGGTATTGG
>PCXO01000010.1:21414-42494 GCA_002771135.1 Candidatus Yanofskybacteria bacterium CG10_big_fil_rev_8_21_14_0_10_46_23 | reverse complement strand
TTTGGTTTTAAACCGATTGAATCCTCGGCTTTGGTGCGCCGTGCCATGGTGGCTAACCCGCAACTCAAAAAAGTTAAAGAAGATTATAACACGGGCCAACTCTTCCCGGGTGACTGGACCACGGGTCTTTTGAAAGGCGAGCTAAAGAATTTGATTGGAACCGATCAAGCTGTGGTCCTAAGTGGCGCTCTGCGCACACTCTATGAGGTTAAGCACATCATTCCGTATATAATTGAAAACTTTGGGCTGGAGAATATCAAAATTATTCATTTGGATATTGGTCTGGCCGAGGCGGTCCGGCGAAACTCTAGTCGGCGGGTTTGTGAAAAATCTGCCCACCCCTTGCCCGATGGGCCGGAGTTTAAAGATTTGAAAATTTGTCCTTTGGATCAGAGCCCCATCGTTCGCCGAAAAATGGATCAGCCCGAAATTATCCAAAAACGCTTTGAAAACTATCTGACTCAGACTCGGCCGGCTATTGAGGTGATTGAAAAGATTAGCCCCCTGACGGTTTTCTACCTTGACGGCGAACGGCCAGTTGCGGTTGTATATAGGGAGTTAAAAGACAATCTAGAGCTATGATTTCAATTAAGACAAATTCCGAGTTAGCGACGATGCGCCAAGGGGGGCGCTATTTAGCTCAGCTTTTAAACCATTTGAGTCAGATGGTTCGATCGGGCTTAGTGACCCAAGCGCTTGATCAGGGCGCAGAAGCCTTTATCGCCAAGCTAAAGGCCCAAGAACCCCAGTCTCAAATCTCGGCCTCCTTTTTAAATTATCAGGGCTATCCGGCCTCAATCTGTCTCTCAATCAATGAGGAGGTGGTTCATGGTTTGCCCTCACCAAAACGCGTCATTCAAGCCGGTGACGTGGTCAGTATCGATGCCGGGTTGTTATATAACGGCTTTCACGTGGACTCGGCCATAACGGTTTTGGTCCCGGGTGGCCCCCGCGGTTCAAATAGGCAGAATCGGGAACTCTTAGCGGTCACTCAAGAAGCTCTTAATCTCGGGATAAAACAGGCGATTGTTGGCAATCGAATTGGGGCCATCAGCTGGGCGGTTGAGGAGTTTATTCGAGCTCACAGAATGGGGATCGTGCGAGAATTGGTTGGCCACGGAATTGGTCGCCAACTCCATGAAGCCCCCCAGATTCCAAACTTTGGCCCGGCTGACCGGGGGGAGACTTTAAAGGCGGGGATGGCGCTTGCCATTGAACCGATGGTCAGCTTAAAGCAAGGTCCGGTTATCTTAGCCGAGGATGGTTTTGCCTATAGAACTAAAGACGGTAGCCTGTCGGCGCATTTCGAGCATACGGTGGCGATCACCGAGTCTGGCCCCCAAGTCTTGACTGTGGATAACTAAGATTGTAGTATTAAATTCCACCGAGGGGATTACAATCAGAGAGGAAGAAGAATGAGAGCAATCGTTCTTTTGGGTGGCTTTGTCGGCCCGCCCGAACAGCAGAAGTCATTTTTTGTAATTTCTGAACCAACAGAGGAGGAGATTCGCCGAAAGGCGAGAGAGAGGCTTGGATCTTTTTGTGACAAGAAACAAGTCATCGGTCCTCAAGGCCGGTGCCCTCAACCGGAGAAGCTTCTGATCTTGCCCGAAGAGGGCAGGATTAATCTCCTCGAACTGCGATGGCAGATCGAGGATTGGAACTCTGAGGTTGAAGAGAGACTGACGAACTAAGATTCACCACACCCCTCGGTGGATCTTTTTCGTTTGGTAATACAGCTTAGTTTAGTTTATACTCAAAGCGATGTTTTTATCAGTAATTATTCCGGCCTATAACGAAGAAAAACGTTTGGGAGGAACGTTGGAGGCGGTGGATCAATATCTTTTTCGACAACCCTACGACTATGAAGTGGTCGTGGTTAATGACGGCTCCACGGATGAGACCGCGAAATTGGTCAGGGACTACGCCCCAAAGATAAAGGGGTTACGTTTAATTAATCAGGAAGTTAACCAGGGTAAAGGTTGGGCGGTGCGTCGGGGAATTTTAGAAACAACCGGTCGGATTAAAATTTTTATGGACGCCGATAATTCGACGACAATTGATCATCTGGAAAAGATGCTTCCGCTCTTTGAGGCGGGTTATGACGTCGTGATCGGCTCGCGTCGGACGCCGGGGGCGCAGATTGTTATTCATCAATCCGGCCTGAAAGAGTTTATCGGCCGACTGGCTAATTTTTGGATAAAGTTTTTTGCTTATGAAGATAGTAAGGATACTCAGGCGGGATTTAAGGCTTTTACCGAATCGGCCGGAGCGAAGGTCTTTTCTCGTCTAACCCTAAAGCAGTGGGGCTTTGATTTTGAGGCTTTGGCGATCGCTAAAAATTTAAAATTAAAGATTGGGGAGATTCCAATCCGTTGGGTGAATGACCCCCTCTCGCGGGTACGCCCCTCGGCTTATTTTAAAACGATGCTGGAAGCAGTTCAGGTCCGCTGGAATTTAACGCGGGGAGTCTATAATTAGGTATGGATTTTGTTTTTAGATTAATTGGGGACATAAGCCAATGGGCGCTAGATATCATTAGCCAGTTCGGCTACCTTGGAATTTTTATAATTTCTTTCTTAGAAAGCGCTGTCTTTCCTCCCATTCCCTCGGAGCTCGTCCTACCCTTTGCCGGATTTTTGGTCAGTCAAGGTCAGTTTAATTTTTGGCTGGTCCTTTTAACGGTCAGCCTGGCTAATCTGGCCGGGGGCTTATTGATTTATGGAATCTCGGCGAGTGGGGGGCGTTGGATTCTAGAGAAATATGGTCGGTATATTTTTATCCGCCGACATGAGATTGATCATGTCGAGAAGATTTTCGGAAAATATGGCCCTGCGGTTGTCTTTTTCGGGCGAGTCTTGCCTTTGATTCGAACGCTTATTTCGGTGCCGGCGGGACTGGTCAAGATGCCCCTATTGCGATTTTCAATCTTTACTTTTTTTGGCTCCTTTCTTTGGAATTTTGCCTTGGTGGGGATCGGTTTAAAAGCCGGAGAAAATTGGGATCTTTTGGGGGATTATTTCCAGCGCTTTGATTCTGTTATAATTGGAGTACTTTTAATTCTAGTCGTCGGTTACATTTTCAAAAATATCCGACGGAAAAAATGAAAAAAATTATTGCCAATTGGAAAATGAACCCGGCCAGCTTCCAAGAGGCCCAAGATTTAATTGAGGGCTATCCGGCCAGTACCGAAGTTGTCGAGATTATCGTGGCTCCACCGGCGAT
Source organism: Candidatus Yanofskybacteria bacterium CG10_big_fil_rev_8_21_14_0_10_46_23 (assembly GCA_002771135.1). Classification (GTDB taxonomy): domain Bacteria; phylum Patescibacteriota; class Minisyncoccia; order 2-02-FULL-40-12; family IGHO2-12-FULL-4; genus 1-14-0-10-46-23. The sequence goes on along the minus strand of PCXO01000010.1, from coordinate 39,269 downwards.
ATTTTTGAAAGACTTGATGGCGGTTCGGTCAGATTTAAATTTTTGCGCCCAAAATTGTCACTGGGAAGATAGCGGGCCTTATACGGGTGAAGTTTCCGCCAAGATGTTGGCTCACCTAGGAGTTCGTTATTGCTTGGTCGGTCATTCCGACCGACGTTGGAAAATGGGAGAAACCGAGATGATGATCAACCAAAAAATTAAAGCTCTGTTGCGGCACAATTTAACGCCGATCTTGGCGATTGGTTGTCGAGAACGCGAAGAGAACCGGCGGGAGGTTTTAGAACAACAGCTTAGCAATGCTTTAGCGGGGCTTAGTCCGGAGGATCTGGGCCAAATTATTATTGCCCACGAGCCGGTTTGGGCGATTAGCGCGACCGAGAATAGTCAAGCCAATACGCCCGAGATGGAGGCCGAGGCGCTTACGGAAATAAGCCAGATTATGCAGAGTCTCGGTGGGAAGATGGAGAATCAGGCCAAGATAGTTTATGGGGGGAGTATCGATTCGCGGAATGTCGCGGAATTTTTAAAGCTTGAAAATTTGGCGGGAGTTTTCGTTGGCGGGGCCAGTCTGAAGGCGGAGGAGTTTGGGAAAATAGTTTCTATCGCAAATTAATGAATTTTTTATCAGCTCTTGGTTATCCGGAATTAGCGGGAAAGAAGGTTATCGTTCGGGTCGATTTCAATGTTCCGTTTGATTCGGAGGGAATTACAGATGATTATCGAATTCGGTCCCACCAAGACACGATTTCTTTTTTATTAAATCACGGGGCCAGCGTGGCTTTGATCAGCCATCTGGGAGCGGGGCATTCTTTTAAGGAGCTGGTTCCCCAAATTAGCCGAAGTTTAGGTCGAAAAATAAATTTTGTAGAAAAGGTCAAAAATCTTTCGACCAAGGCCGAGGATGGCTTGGTCTTATTGGAAAATCTGCGTCATTTTCCGGGCGAGGTTAAAAATGATCGCCATTTTTCTAGGGAGCTGGCTAACGGCTTTGATCTTTATATTAACGATGCCTTCGGCTCGGCTCATCGAGGCCACGCCTCTATCGTGGCGCTGGCGGGAGAGTTGCCCGCGTATGCGGGGTTCTTGATTGAGCGCGAAATTGAAGTTTTAGACAGTGCTCTCCGGGCCCCCGTGGCTGGGAAAATCCTCATTTTAGGGGGGAGTAAAATCGGTACCAAATTACCGCTGATTAATAATTTTTTAGACAAGGCCGAGAAAATTCTAATTGGCGGGGCAATCGCCAATAATTTTTTTAAGGCCCGGGGGCTAGATATTGGCCAGTCGGTCTTTGAGAAAGACAATTTGGTGGGGCTAACCAAACTTTTAGAAAAAGAACAAATTATTATCCCAACGGATATTTTAACGACGGATAGTTTCGATCGGCCCACGACTTTGAAGCCTCAAATTTTAGGAGACATTTCCGGTCACGAAGCGATTGTGGATATTGGGCTAGATACGGCTGAAAGTTACGCGGAAGTTATTCGTTCCGCCAAGACGGTTATTTTTAATGGTCCCATGGGTCTCTTTGAAAAATCAGAATTCGCCACCGGGACTCAAATTATCGCCCAAGCAATTCGAAGTACCTCCGCCTATACAATTATTGGTGGAGGTGATACCGTGTTGGCAATGCGCCGGTTGGCAAGTTTAAATCAAGTCAATTTTGTCTCGACCGGGGGTGGGGCAATGTTAGCTTTTTTGGCGGGCGAAGAATTACCCGGGTTGAAAGTTTTAAATTATTATTAGATTTGACCGACAGTCTTTTTTGACCGTTCCAAAACCCAGCGAGTTTTGTTCACTCGCTGTTTTTTATAAATTCCCCCGACATGGATCTCATCGGGGGACCATGCAATTTATAAAAAACAGCGTCCGAAAAGACCATCGGTCAATTAATTAATTTATGAAAAAAATTAAAGTATTTACCGACGGAGGCTCTCGAGGAAATCCCGGGCCGGCCGCTATCGGGGTTGTTATTGAATTGGACGGGGAGACAAAGAAATATGGTCAATTTATTGGCCAAGCCACAAACAATGAAGCCGAATACGGGGCTTTAATTTTTGCGCTAAAGAAAACCAAACTTTTAGTGGGGAAGGAGACTGCCAAAAAGTCAGAAGTCGAAGTTTTTGTGGACAGCGAACTATTAGCTCGGCAGATTAACGGTCAATATAAAGTTAAAGACAAGGAGATGCAGGAACTGTTTATGGAACTTTGGAATTTACAAATGGATTTTGGGAAGGTCATTGTTAAAAATGTTCCTCGAGAGCAAAATAAGCAAGCTGATAAATTAGCTAATCAGGCCTTGGACCAAGAGCTTCACGGCAAACTAGATATTTAATTGATTTTCAGGTTAAATTGTAGTATAATGTGGACAGTGCGGTGTATTGGATAATCGCGTCCGACAGCTCAAGAGCTGTCGAGATGAGGAAAGTCCGAACTCTTATTCACCTTCGGGTGTCTAAAAGGACAGCGGGTAACCCCCGTCCATGGCCCTTCGGCTAGCTCAGGGTACTGAGTTCACCGAAGTACAACATGAGAGGTGCGAGCAGAGACGCTTTGACAGGCAACTGTTGAAGAAGCTAACCCTAAATTCTTGATTTATCAGGAGTTACAGCTTAGCTCTGACAAAGGGGAAAATGTCAGAGGTGAAACGGCTAAATCCTTGTTCGGGAGCAAGAGCAGCGTTTCTTCGATGATTCGGGATCTTTGTCCTGAGCTTGTCGAAGGGCGAAAAGTTCGCTCGCTAGAACCAGCCAGTAATGGCTGGTCCAGATAAATGATTATCTCCGCCAGTCGGCGGAACAGAATTCGGCTTATAGATACACCGCGCAACTGAAAACCCGTCCTGAGCTTGTCGAAGGGGCGGGTTTTCAGTTGCCTTATCTTGCCAATTAGAGTAAGGTGTGACTTAGTATGAAACGCTCCGATCTAACTTTTACGGTCGTAAAAGTCCCGCTTGATTTTTGTATGGTCATCGTCGCTGGGATCGCGATCTATTTTTTTCGAACTCGAATTTTAGATGTTTTCCGGCCAGTTTTGTTTGAATTTAATCTGCCTTTTCAGCGCTATCTCCTCCTGCTTCTGGGGGTGGCCCTTGTTTTTATCGGGGCCTACGCTCTCTCGGGTCTTTATTCGACTTCGCGACGAGGTCTGATTGAGGAACTTTCTCGAGTCGTTATCTCAAGTTCGGGAGCGGTTTTGGCAGTTATTTTTTATATTTTTATCCGGCAAGAGTTATTTGATTCCCGCTTCTTAATCCTCGGGGGTTGGTTCTTTGTGATTATTTTTGTCTCTCTGGGTCGCTTGATTTTGCGTTACCTTCACCGCTACCTTGTGGCCCATCATGACTTCGGGATCCAACGAGTTTTGGTTGTCGGGGCGGATGAAATTTCTGCTCGAGTGGTTGAAAAAATTAACCTTGACCCCGCCTTGGGCTATCGGGTCATCCGAGCTTTGGATAACCCAAATGAGAATGCTCTTCGACACGCCTACAGTGAGGGGATTGATGAAGTCATTCTGGCCGATCTGAATTATCCGGCCGATCGAGTCGTTCAGCTGGTTGATTTTTGCCACCACCACCACGTTAATTTCAAATTTGTGCCCAATCTTTACCAAACCTTGACGGCGAATTATGCTTTCGATACCTCGATCGGGTTGCCGATTGTTGAGTTGCGCCGAACCGCTTTGGATGGCTGGGGCCGAGTTTTTAAGCGCCTTCTTGATTTTTTTGGGGCTCTCTTGGGGTTAATTATTCTCTCCCCCTTTTTCTTGATCTTGGCGGTGATTATAAAGCTCGATTCTGAAGGACCGGTTTTTGTTCGTCTTAAGCGAGTTAGCCAGCAACAAGAATTTGAGATCCTGAAATTCCGCTCGATGGTAAAAAATGCCGAGGCCTTGAAAAAAGATTTATTGGTTTTAAACGAGCGCTCCGATAGCCCGTTGTTTAAGATAAAAAATGATCCGCGAATCACGCCCGTGGGGAAGATTATTCGGCGACTCCGAATCGATGAATTACCTCAATTGGTTAACGTTTTAAAAGGCCAGATGAGTCTCGTTGGCCCCCGCCCACATCAACCCGATGAGATTGATCGCTACGCCAAGCACCACCGCAAGGTCTTAAATCTTAAGGCCGGCATGACCGGGATGGCCCAAGCTTCGGGCAGTTCGGATTTGTCTTTTGAGGAAGAGGTTCGCCTTGATACTTACTATGTTGAAAATTGGTCTCTCTGGCTAGATATCAAAATAATTTTCAGAACCCTTCTTAAACTCTTGGTTGATCGCTCGGCCGTTTAGTTGACAAAAAGTAAAAAATAAATTATAAAATAGAGGAAAGGAGAATGCTGTGAATGTGAAAAAAGTTGTTTTTTGGGGGGTTCTCGGGCTGGCTTCAATAGGAGCGGATGATTGTAAGAGAAAGCCCCAGATCTCTGAAGGATTGCACACGGTCAGGGGAGCAGTCGTGGGCTCAATAAAGGGGCTGGAATACGCCTCGACAGGGAAGGCCAAAAGATTTTATATCCCGCTCGGATGGGATGGAAATCCAAACGAATTTCACCAGGAAATTCTGCAGATTTTGGATGATTTTGAAGAAGCAACCGGCCGGGAAATTATTTCTTGGTCGATTGAAAAAAATCAAGACTATTATGGGGGCTCCCCCTACGTTTTCGGGATTTGGGTCGGGTTGGGGCCACCCAGCTTTGAAAAAGAAAATTAGTTTGACAGAGGGAGAAGTCCCTCTTTTTATTTATCTGTAGGCGGGAAACTTACGGGCTAAGTTTAAGACTTTTAATTTCAAGCCGTCAGCATTATATTCTCCGGCATGAACTTGGCCGATAATTTGGCCCAGCACTTCAACCTCTTTTTCTTTAAGACCTCGAGTGGTGATTGAGGGCGTGCCGAGGCGAACCCCGCTGGGTTTAAAGGGCGAGGGGTCGCCGGGCAGGGAGTTGCGGTTGGCAATCAAGCCGATAGCCTCGAGGTTTTTTTCAAAAAGCATTCCGTCCTGGTTGGGCGCTCGGAGAATCAATAAGTGGCAGTCGGTTCCCCCGGTGTAAAGTTCCAGGCCTTGGGCGATTAAATTTTGAGCCAGAGTTTTCGCGTTAATTAGAACTTGATTTTGATATTTTTTAAACTCCGGCGTCGAGACTTGGCCAAAGATGTAAGCAATGGCGGCGATGGTATTGTCGTGGGGGCCACCTTGGAGGCCGGGGAAGACGGCTTTGTTTATTTTATCCGCTAATTCCGGCTTGAAGAAAATGGCCGCCCCGCGAGGGCCGGGGATGGTCTTGTGAGTGGTGGTCATGACAACATCGGCTCCGGCTTCAAAGGGATTCGGATATAAACCGGTGGCCACTAAGCCGGCGATGTGAGAGATATCGGCCAGATGATAGACCCCGGCCTCTTGGCAGAGGGTCTGGATTCTTTTGAAGTCAATTTGGCGGGGATAGGCGGTTGTGCCGGAGACGACTAATTTTATCTGCGGGTTAGTTTTAAGGATTTGGCCAATTTTCTCATAGTCGATTTGACCGGAAGGAGTTACCCCGTAACTGAAAGATTCATAATAAGTACCGGTGGCGGAGACTTTGTGACCGTGGGTCAAATGACCGCCTTGATCGAGAGCGAGGCCGAGGACCCCCCCGGCTTTTCCCAAAAGGCCCAGATAGACCGCTAAGTTGGCGGGACTACCCGAGTAGGGTTGGACATTGGCCTGATAAACTCCTTTCACCCCGAAAGCTCCCAGCGCGCGCTCCTGAGCTAAGGTTTCAATTTGATCAATTATCTTATTCCCTGGGTAGTAGCGTCGCCCGGGGTAACCTTCGCTATATTTATTGGCCAGAGGACTGCCAACAATTTTCAGGATAGTTTCATCGGCGATGTTCTCCGAGGCGATAAGACTGAGGGTTTCATTCTGACGTTTTATTTCTGCCGTGATTAAGGCTTGAAGGGCGGTGTCTTGCATACAATTATAGAACCCTATTTTTGATTTTTTAGCAAAACGAGATTTGGTTTTAGGGAGATTTTGCTATACTGCCAACGAAATGAAAGTGGCTATTGTTCACGACTATTTGAATCAATATGGTGGCGCCGAGCGGGTTTTGGAGGTTCTCTGCGAACTTTTTCCCCGAGCCCCAATCTATACTCTAATTTATGATCCAGAAAAGACCGGGTTTGCCTTTAAAGATAGGGAAATCAAGACTTCATTTTTGCAGAAGATCCCGCTGGCCAAAAATCATCATCGACTCTTTCCGCTTCTAATGCCGATCGCGATTGAGCAATTTGATTTGGGCTATTTTGATTTGGTTATTTCTAATTCAGCTTCTTTCGGAAAGGGAGTCGTTACTAAGCCTGAGACGAAACACATTTGCTACTGCATGACCCCGACTCGATTTTTATGGGGTGGAAGTCATCGCTTTGTTCGAGAGTTTGACTTGCCCTGGCCGGTTCGCAAGTTCCTACCGCTGGCGATGAGCTATTTACGTTCTTGGGATCAGAACGCGGCTCAACGGCCGGATAGCTTTATTGCTATTTCGGAATTTATTCGGAGAAAAATAAAGAAATATTACCATCGTTCGGCTCGAGTAGTTCACCCGCCGGTAACCCTAGAAAATTTTAGTCTTAGTGACCGGGTACCGGAATATTTTTTAATGGTTGGTCGCTTGGTACCCTACAAACGTTTTGATTTGGCCATTAAGGCCTTTAATCAACTGGGTTACCCTTTGAAAATAATTGGTTCCGGGCCCCAACTTCGTGAACTTCGAAGAATGGCTCGGCCCAATATCGAATTTGTTGGTTTGGTCCCGGATTTAAAATTGTCTCGATATTATCAAAAAGCCCGCGCCGTCATTTTCCCTCAAGAAGAGGATTTTGGGATTGTTCCGTTGGAGGCGATGGCGAGTGGTGTTTCGGTGATTGCCTATGGAGCGGGAGGGGCTTTGGAAACGGTTCTGGCGGAGAAAACCGGGGTTTTCTTCGAAGAGCAGACACCGGAGGCTTTGATTGGGGCGATTCGGCGTTGGGAAAAGATAAAATTTCAGCCCAAGTTGATCCGAGGGCAAGCCGGGAACTTTGAGCGAGCAATTTTCAAGAAGAAGATAACGGCCGAGATCACTTCGATTTTAGAATCATGATTATCGGGGTGGACATTCGAGTCTTAAGTAACCAACGCCACAGCGGTGTGGAGGAATATACGGCAAACCTTCTGGCGGAGTTAATTAGCCAAAATCCGCAGGTTCATTTTAAATTGTTCTACTGTGGCTTCAAATCAAGGCCCCAATCCTATGACTGGATGAGTCGGCCCAATGTTTCAATTCACCATCTCCGCTTACCAAATCGACTCTACCTGATCTTGGCCCGATTTCTAAATTGGCCCAAGGCGGATGTTTTTTTAGGGGGCGTGGATGTTTTTTTCAGTCCTCATTTTCTGATCACGCCTCTTTCAAAAAATTGTCGACGGGTAATCACGGTTCACGACCTGTCTTTTAAGTTATATCCCATTTTTTTCTCTTGGCGCGATCGACTTTGGCACTGGGCTCATTTTCGAATCAACGATATTCTTTCGGCGCAGAAAATTATTGCGGTTTCCGAATCAACGAAAGCGGATATCCTGGATTTATTAAAAGTTCCGGCTAAACAAGTTTCTGTGGTTTACTCGGGGGTTTCTCCTGATTTTTTGGTACCATCATCGCCGGAACAACAAAAGATCGTAAGTCAGCGTTACCAACTCCCAAAGGATTTCATTCTTTGTGTCGGGACAATCGAAAAAAGAAAGAACTTTGAGACCCTGTTAGAGGCCTTTGAGATTTTCAGGCGAAATTTAAAACTTTTAAATTTAAAATTAGTGATTGTCGGCCGACTCGGTTTTGGGGCCGGGGCCGTTTTAGGGCTGATTGGGCGCATGGCAGACAGAGATTCCGTGCTGGTCTTAAATGCGGTTGAAAATATTGATCGGCCGGCGGTCTACCAGCGCGCCCAAGCTTTTGTCTATCCAAGTTATTTCGAGGGCTTTGGCTTCCCGCCACTAGAGGCAATGGCCAGTGGTGTTCCGGTGATTGCTTCGGCGGTCTCTTCGCTTCCAGAAGTTGTCGCTTCGGCGGGGTTATTAGTTTCGCCGGAGCGCTCCGATCAGATATTTTGGGCCTTGCGGAAAATTTTCAAAAATAAACAGGTTCGACAAGATTTTATTCAACGGGGTCGAGCTCGGGCGAGACTGTTCTCTTGGCCTAAGACGGCTCAGATTATGTTTAAGATTCTAACCGACTAGATGGCGCGTTCTCCACTGCGAAACTGGTTCGGGAAATGATAAAATAAGAGAGATGGCGCCCCCACGAAATGTAGTTCGGGCGATGTTTGATATTAAACCGGTTACTCAATCCGGTGATTTGGATTTGGAAAAAATTGAGAGGGCTGAACCGACGATTTCCCTTCGATCGTCTGCCGGTTCAGAGGCAATCCCGCTCCGAATCAAGAAGGTGGCGGAGTCACGACCGCTAAAAGAAAAAGTTGTTGGAAGGAAGACCCCAAAAAACCCCCAACCTCACCGAGAGACAATCGCTGACTTTGAAAATTCTCTTCAAAATCTGGTTGATATCCGAGCCGAGCTGGCTCGAGTGGGCGGGGAGATTGTTAGCTCAAGCTCAACTCGTATTCGACCCCGAGCAATTATAAAACCAAACCAGCCCTTGCCAATCGGTGAGTATGAGCCCCCTGATAATCTTCCAATCGCGGAGTTAGCTTTTCACAAGAGTCACTTGAATAATCCGGAAGGCGAATTGTTAGAAACAAAAATGGCGGGCCTTGACCCGGAGCAGGAAGATCGAGTCACGAATTTCATGACCCGTCGAGCCGAACTGGAGTCGCCGGCCGCCAGAGAAGTCAATCGAGCGCTGGAGCAAATCAAGAAAGAACAACCTTATTTTAAATCAAAAAACAAAGTTTCTTCAGAGAAAACTGTTACTAGGGGTAAAAATAAAAATTGGCCCCGGCGGGCTTTGGCCGGGGGTATTATTACCCTCTTGGCCGGCTTCGGCTTTTTTAGAGTGGCGGAGGTTAAAAATAGCATTTTGGCCGAAGGAAACTCTGCCGTTATAAACCTCGAGCGAGCTCAAGCTAATTTGGCAAATTTGGACTTTCTTTCGGCTGCTAGTAGTTTTGCGTTAGCGGCCGAAAACTTTAATCAAGCTTCGAAAAAATTAAATCTTATCGGGGCCTCTTTCGCCTCAATTTTTTCAGATGTTCCGGGGTTAAGTCAAGTTGGCTCCGCTCAGAATTTAATTTTCGCGGGGCAAAATATCGCTCAAGCCGGAGAAAGTCTGGCGACGGCTTTCAGCGAGTTATCAGAAACAAATTTTGTTGCGCATCTGGGCGTGCAGGGGCGGGCCCAGAGGCCGCTGTCGGAATATATTGGGGGGGTTCGAGGCTCCCTTATTTTTGCTCAAGACCAGATTAATAAGTCGGCTAGTCTTTTAGCCAGCGTTGACCCGGCCGTTTTACCGGAAGAGAAACGCGATTTATTCTTGGAATTTAATGGCAAGATGCCCCAATTCCAGGAATTTGTTTCGGCCGCGGTTGACTACACGGATTTTTTGCTTGACTTTGTTGGAACTTCAAAACGGCAACGCTATCTGGTTTTATTTCAGAACAATAGCGAGCTTCGGCCAACCGGGGGGTTCCCGGGGAGTTACGCTTTGCTAGATTTTAATGAGGGGCGTCTGAAGGAACTTTTAGTTGATGATATCTATAACCCCGACGGTCAGATAAAGGATAATATTATTCCCCCCAAACAGCTCCAACACATTACACCGACTTGGGGAATTCGAGATGCGAATTGGTTTGCTGATTTCCGAATCTCGGCCAAAAAAGTAACGGAGTTTTACGAAAAAGTTGACGGCGTAAAAGTTGACGGCGTATTATCCCTAACGCCGACTGTAGTTGGCCGAATCTTGGAAATTGTTGGACCAATTGAGATGAAAGATTATGGGGTGACCCTTAACGCGGAAAATTTTCTTCCCTTAATTCAAGAAGAGGTTGAATACGGTGATGGCCATGAAATCAATCAACCTAAGCGAATCGTAATTGATTTTGTCCCGATTTTTTTGGAGCGGTTGGCCCTGCAGGATAAAAAGACTTGGGTTAAAATTTTCGAGACGATTTTAGTTGGGATGCAAGAAAAACATGTTCTGGCTTATTTCTCAGATTCCAAGATGCAAGAGGTCGCTGAGCGGAATAATTTTTCCGGGCAAGTTCTTTCAACAAAGGGTGATTTTCTTTTAGTGACGCACTCAAATATCAAAGGGTCGAAAACCGATGCCGTGACTCAAAGCGCTTTAAGCCTAAAGACAAAGATCGCCGAGAACGGCTTTGTGGAGCATACATTGGAAATTACGCGGGTTCATGAGGGGGGGAAAACGTCCTTCGGTTTTTATAATCGCCAGAATCCCGATTTTGTTCGAGTTTTGACCCCGCCCGGGTCAGAACTTTTGGAGATTGAAGGCCAAAGTCAGGTCTCACCTCAGGCGATTGTCGACTACACCCAAGACGATTTTAAGGCAGATCCGGACTTGGCAGCTTATGAGGAGACAATGAAAACTTCTCGGGGCGTGACTAATTTTCAGGAAAGTGGCAAGCAGGGATTTGGTTTTTGGCTCGTGACCAACCCGGGTCAAACTAAAACGGTTCGGTTTCGTTATCTAACACCGATAAGGGCGGAGGGAGTTTACACCCTGTTGGTTCAAAAGCAATCCGGGACAGAGGGGGATAAGTTTGAATTTGAGTTTGAACCGCCTAAAGAGGCTCAGGTTATTTTCCGAACCCCGTCGGAAATTCAAGGGTTGAATGGAAATCTTGTCTTAGACACAACCTTGAAAACAGATCAAAATATCAAAGTTCAATGGCGATAATCTATGTTTAGAACAATTCAACAGTCAAAAATTTTAAGGGGCGGTATCATTCTGGCGGTTCTGGGAATCCTTTCTCGATTGGTCGGGTTATTTCGAGATCGAATTTTGGCTAAATATTTTGGAGCGTCGGAGATACTAGATGCCTATTACGGCGCTTTCACAATTCCGGATTTCATTTTCAATTTAGTTGTGGTTGGCGCCGTGGCCTCGGCGTTTATTCCGGTCTTTGTCGAGCATCAAGCCAAAAATGAAGCCTTGGCCTGGCAGTTGGCCGGAAAGTTTTTAAATGTCTTATTGGCCGGCGTGATCCTTTTGGGATTGGTCTTTTTTATCCTCATCCCCTATCTAATCGGTTGGATATTGCCGGGTTTGAGTCTGGAGTCTCAACTTTTGGCCGTGGTTCTAATTCGAATTATGCTTTTGAGCCCGATTATTTTTACTTTGAGCACGGTGATGGGTTCGATTCTTCAAATCCACCAGCGTTTCTTGGCTTTTGGATTGGCCCCGATTTTTTATAACCTCGGGATAATTTTTGGGGCGGTTTATCTTGAGCCGAGGATCGGTTCAACGGGTCTAGCCTGGGGAGTTGTTTTGGGAGCGATTTTACACCTTCTGATTCAGGCGCCTTTTGCCTTGAAGCTCGGGTTTCGCTTCCAGAGTTTGATCGAGATGACCCAAGGGGTAAAGAAAATAATAAAATTAATGATTCCGCGATCAATTAGTCTGGCGGCCACGCAGATTAACTGGATTATTTTAACAGCGATCGCGACCACTATTTCGGCCGGAAGCGTCACCATCTTTAATCTTGCCAACAATCTCCAATTTGTCCCCATCGCAATGGTCGGTCTTTCGATGGCGGTTGCCTCTTTCCCAACTCTTTCAAGGGAGGCTCTCCAAGTCGATCAAACTGCTTTTCGGCAGAGAGTTGAGAAGACAATAAAAGGGATTCTTTTCGTTATTGTCCCGATTTCTTTCCTAATCTTTTACATTCGAATGGATATTGTGCAGGTCCTTCTGGGAGTGGGTAATTTTACCATTGACGATGTCACTTTAACGGCTCGGGTTCTGGGATTCTTTATGCTCGGCGTCTTTGCCCAAGCGGTTATTCCATTCTTAAACCGAGCCTTCTTTGCCCTGCAAGATACCCGAACACCCGTTTTGGTTACCCTAGGAATGATTATCTTGAATATTGTTTTGGTTTTCTTTTTTTTAGATCGATTTTCCGATCAAATTTTGGCCCTGCCTTTGGCCTTCAGTCTGGCCAGCATTATCCAAGTTTTTGGTTTATTATTTTTAATCAATCGGAGAATCACCGATTTCCAACTTTGGAAAGTTTTTCGGGGGTTTTTGGGGGATCTCTTTGTCGGAGTCCTAATGTTAATGGGAATGATTATGGTTGATGCGGCCATCGTTCCGTTTTTTGAACTGAAAAACTTTTCGGGGGCCTTCATGCACGGCTTTCTCTTAACATTGGTGGCCCTGCTTTTATTTATCGCTTTTGCCTTAATTTTCAAAACTCGGGATTATGAAGAGTTGGTAGGCGAGACTAAATGACTCTTCAGAAAAAAGAGATTTTGGTTAAGGCCCTGCTGGCGATTGCTCTCGCGATTTTTTTAGTGGATGTCTTTTTGCCGGATGTTACCTCGGATAGTTTTCAGGAGTCAGTTCGCCAAGCCGGAGTTTGGGGGCCGGCGGTTGTTATTGCCTACACAATTTTGGCTCACGTTTTTGCTCCGCTCGTCGGCAGTCCGGTTGTTTTCGTTAGTGTGGCGGTCTTTGGAATCGGTGAGGCTTTTTTGTATCTTTATATTGCCAGCCTAATAAGTGCGACTATAAATTTTTATATCAGTCGAAAGTTGGGGCGAATATGGGTCCGACGCTTGGCGGGCAGAGAGGGGTTAGAAGGTATGGACAAATTTTTATCGGTGGCCACGACAAAAATCTTAGTGATTGCTCGCTTACTGGGCTTTTCACTTTTTGACTTTATCTCCTACGCGGCCGGTCTTACCAAAATATCTTTCAGAAAATATTTCGTCATAACCGCCGTTTTCGCAGTAATTCCGATGTCTATCTTCGCTTTTCTTTTTAAGGACTTTGATTTTAGCTCGAAAGTCAATTTTCTATTTTGGTTGGGGTTAATTATTTTGGCCGGAGCGATATTTTCCTTAACTTTGAAAAGAAATCTAGAGAATCGAATAAAAACCGAGGAAGATTTATAAATTTCAAGTTTAATGCTAGGCTGAGGCCTATGTCGGAGATTCGAAACTTCAGTATCATCGCCCATATCGACCATGGAAAATCGACACTGGCCGATCGGCTTTTAGAGTTGACCAAAACCGTGGAGACGCGAAAGATGAAGAATCAAGTTCTCGATCAGATGGATTTGGAACGCGAGCGGGGGATTACGATCAAGCTTCAACCGGTCCGGATGCGCTGGGCCTTGCCCGAAAATCTTCAGAAAGACACAGGTCAGACTGAGGTAGTTTTGAACTTAATTGATACCCCCGGTCATGTTGATTTTACCTATGAAGTTTCTCGGTCCTTGGCGGCCGTTGAAGGGGCGGTTTTACTGGTTGATGCGACCAAGGGCGTTCAGGCCCAAACCGTGGCTAATCTTCAATTGGCGCAAGCTCAGAATCTGGTCATTATTCCGGTTATTAATAAAATTGATTTACCCAACGCCCGACCCGAGGCGGTTGCCGAAGAGATTGCGGTTCTTTTGAATATCGATCCCGATGATGTTTTGCGAATCTCAGCCAAGGCGGGAACTAATATTGAAAAGGTTTTGGAGCGAGTTGTTCAGCGGGTCCCCGCCCCAAAGACCAAAGAAGATGCTCCGCTCCAGGCCCTGATTTTTGACTCTTCTTTTGATACCTATAAAGGGGTCGTTGCCTTTATTCGAATTATGCAGGGTCAGTTGGATAAGGGTCAGCGAGTTAAAATAAAGGCGACTAAAACGGAGGCGGATGCCTTAGAGATCGGCTATTTTTTCCCCGAACTGCGAAGTCAGACGAGCATTAAAGTTGGAGAGATCGGTTATATCGCCACCGGTTTGAAGGATCCGACGCTAGTCCGAGTGGGGGACACAATCACAACAATCAAAAACCCGGCCGAATCACTACCCGGCTATCGGGAGCCGGCGTCCATGGTTTTTGCCAGTTTTTTCCCCGAAGATAGTGATCAATTTGACGATCTGCGGGATGCCCTCGATAAGCTTTTGTTGACCGACAGCTCACTTCACTTCGAGCCGGAGAGTTCCCCGGCCTTGGGACGGGGCTTTCGAGTCGGCTTTTTGGGACTACTTCACGTCGAGATTATCAGTGAACGTTTAAAGCGAGAGTTTAATTTAGACTTGGTGATTTCAGCTCCGTCCGTCGAGTACCACGCGATTTTGCGGGATCGGGGGGCGCTAATTATTCGTTCGGCTACGGAACTGCCGTTGGGGGCTCAAGTCGAAAAGATTGAAGAGCCAATGGTCGATCTGACGATTATTGTCCCGACTGATTATATGGGGAGCGTAATTCAATTGGCCCAAGACCTTCGCAGTATTTACAAAGGGACGGATTATATTCGCCAAGATCTGGTCCGACTTAATTATGAGATGCCCTTGGCGGAAATTATCACCGATTTTTACGATCGATTAAAAAGTGTCAGTTCGGGCTATGCTTCGATGAGTTATGAGCCAAGCTATTACCGGGCGGGGGATTTAGTTCGACTGGATATTCTGGTGGCGGATGAAATTGTCGGGCCATTTTCAAGAATCGTGCCTAGAAGTCAAGCCCAGCGGGTTGGGCGGGCTATTGTTGAAAAACTAAAAGATATTGTCCCGAAACAGCTTTTCGCAGTTTCGCTTCAGGCGGCAATTGGCGGTCAGATTGTTGCTCGCGAAACGATCTCGGCAATGCGAAAGGATGTCACGGGTTATCTCTATGGGGGTGACGTCACCCGAAAGAAAAAACTTTTAGAAAAGCAGAAAAAAGGGAAGAAGCGGATGAAGGCCAGCGGAAAGGTGTCTATCCCGCAAAAAGTCTTTCTGGAGATGATTCGGAGATAAGCTAAAAGAGGAGATTGACAAAACTTAGGCCGACAAAGCCAATAATGACTAGAATGGCGACAACTATCCAAAAAAATCTTAAGTAGGATCGTTGCTGGTCGGACATCATGGTATTATAAGTTTACCGAGGCTATGAAATTTTTTCAATCGCCAATCTTCACCGTGCTAATTTTAGGGGTTATTATCGCTTTGGGCGCTTCTTCAGTTCGACTCTGGCCCCGTCGGGTAACCGTTAACAACGAGATTTCTAATTTGGAAAATAGAATTACCGAGGCCGAGAACTCTCGGAACCAGCTCGCTAAGTTGATTGACTATTTTCACAGTGATGCTTTTCTGGAGCAGGAAGCGCGGCTTCGATTAAATTATAAAAAACCGGGCGAGAAGGTAGCTTTCGTTTATCGAGATGACGAAGTTGAGCCCAGGAGTAGCGTAATAGAAGATACAAGAAATTTGCCTAATTTAGAGCAGTGGTGGCGTTGGCTTTGGCAATAGGCGGGCCTGCCTCGCCGGAGCCACTGTTTCGGAAGCGTAGGCGGGTGTCGTATAGTGGCAATACACGACCTTCCCAAGGTTGAGACGGGAGTTCGATTCTCCTCACCCGCTCATGGTAGAGATAAAGTTTATAGACCACATCGTCGTTGTCGTTAAAGATGTGAGCGAGACGGCTGGATTTTATAGTGTCTTTTTGGGTGAGCCCACCTTCAAAGACCAAGACCAAGTGGTTTTTAAAATTGGCGAAACAAAACTATTTTTTGGTTTAGCTTATAAAGATTATAAGTGGCACGACAAAGATCACTATGGTTTGAACCATCTCGCGTTTGGCCTAAGCAGGGTGGAAGAATTAGAGGCGCTTGGGGAAAGGCTAAATAAAGCGGGAATAAAAAATAGTGGTATTCAAATAGATAAATACAGTCAAAAAGAATTTATCTGGTTTGATGATCCGGACGGCTACAGGTTAGAATTTTATTTAGCTCCGTGAAGCCAAGTGGATTTTTATTGGGTTTATCCACCATTGTTGGGCGGGGGAGTTGTTATAATTAAGGGGTACTGGGGTCGAAGTACAATTTGTTTAGTCAAGGTAAGGGAAAACAATATGCACGGAAAAAAATGTGGAATGGGTTGGTTCAGCTGGCTTCTTTTGGTCATTGGCGCCCTTAATTGGGGGCTAATCGGTCTGGGGAATCTTTTTGGCAACGACTGGGATGTCGTCAACCGAATCATCGGGAGTTGGCCAGCGCTTGAGTCAATCGTTTATATTCTTGTCGGTATCGCCGGTTTGATGCTTCTCTTCGGCGGTTGCAAGTGCGAGAAGTGTAAGGCCTAGATTTTCGAAAATTGATCAATTTTCGAACCCCGCCCTCGTCGAGAGGGCGGGGTTTTGTTTGACGAAAAATTATTTTTAATCTAATCTTTAGTTTGAAAAGAGGTGAGCAATGTCTTTTAAGACAATGTTTTCTGAGACAGAGCCGGAGTATAAAGGGCGTCAAAAACGGGCCTGTGCAAAGTATCTTGGGATATCACCTAATCGTATCAGTGAGACAAAGGTGAATGTAGACGGTGGCGGGCACTTTACCGGGCTTGAGGTCATCATCAGCATCTATACTGGCCGGGAAGTCCGAGAATTTGTTGACGAGTACTGTCCTATAGAGAAAACAAAGCCATAATTTTCTTGCCCGCTTTGCGGGCTTTTTATTTAACAAAAAACCAGATTTATTCTATATTTAGAGTAATAATAAGTTTTAAGTAAGTTTTAGGAATATGAAGAAGATTTTAGTGTCAGGTTTTGCCCTCGCTTTTCTAGCGTTACCTTTTGCCGGTTTTGCCGCCCAATTTCAGGCCGGAGAGGAAGTTACTCTCCAGACAGGTCAAACTGTCAATGACGATAGCTATATCGTCGGCGGGAATGTGGTTGTCTCCAGCAACACGCAGGGTGATTTAACCATCGCCGGAGGGAATGTTACTATTTTGGGGAATGTCAGTGGCGACCTTTTGGTAGCGGGTGGATCGCTAAATCTTCCCGGTAATGTCGGAGACGATCTTCGAGCCGTCGGGGGTAATCTAGTTATTTCGGGTCAGATTGGGGATGACGCGGTTATCGCCGGGGGAATGGTCCATGTCACCTCGGACGCGGTTGTTCGGGGCGATCTGGCGATTACCGGAGGCCGGATAATAATTGATGCTCCGATCTCGGGTCGGGTGGAAATAAGGGCAGATCAGGTTGATCTTAACAGTTCGGTCAGCGGGAGTGTCAATATAGCAGCCACGAAAATTATTTTGGGGGAGAGAGCGGTTATCGGGGGCGACTTTAATTATAAATCTCCTCAGTCCGCGGTGATTAACCCTGGCGCGGTTATTCGAGGCCAGACGAATTACGTTGCCAGCTCACTTCGACCCGATTTTGCCCCATTCCTAGGGAAGATTCTCGGATTTCTTCTGATTCTGAAATTAGCCATATTATTTATCGGAGCTTTGATTTTGGCGTATGTCTTCAAGGGCCAAACCAAAATGGTTGTGGAAAAAGCGACAGGCCGATTTTGGTGGTCGGTTTTGCACGGCTTCATTATCGCCGTGGTTCTGCCCATTGTTAGTATCGCGGTGATGTTTACTCTCGTCGGGATTCCTTTTGGAATCTTAGGTTTGCTCACTTTTGTAATCTTCACGATTCTCTCGGGACTGGGCTTTTCAATCGTCTTCGGCAGTTGGCTAATGAAATTGATTACCAAATCAGCCCAGATGGAAATTGACTGGAAGACGGCTCTTTTGGGCGTTGTTGTCACGAGTTTGATTTTGCTCATCCCCGTAGCCGGAGGAATTGTTGTCACCCTTTTCTTTTTGGCGACCCTTGGGGGGGTAGGGAATGTTTGGAAAGAGGCAATTTGGAAGAATCGCTAGCCCATAACCAGATACCTCTA
>PCXO01000010.1:14343-21394 GCA_002771135.1 Candidatus Yanofskybacteria bacterium CG10_big_fil_rev_8_21_14_0_10_46_23 | reverse complement strand
ATTTTTACCAATGGAAGGAGAGAAGAATGACCACAAAGGTTGCAACGGGAGAAGAGACAATCCGGGCGGTTCGGCAGGGAGTTTGTATTTTAGATGCAGTTTGCCCGGAATGGGCGAGCCAGATTTCGATCTCTGGTTTGCGCCGGGCTCTCCAGCTTGAGCAGGTTGGAAGTTCGAGAGGGAGAAAACGGCCGGCGAGAAATTGTCCCGCGGGCGATAGCTCGCCCGGTTATTATTTGACCCCCACCCCGGCTAGTCCCGGGGTTTTTATTTTAAAAAAATTAAATTAAGATGGGATTAATGGATTTACCTAGTCAACTCGAAAAGATCCAAAGCCTGCTCCCGGCGATTCGGGAGCGTCTTTGACGTTGACCAACTCAGTGGTCAGATTAGCCAGCTTGAGGTTCAAATGGCTCGACCGGATTTTTGGCAGGACTCTGAGGGAGCGCAACGCATCAGTCGGCGTTTGGGCGATCTTCAGGCTGATCTGGAATTATGGCGGTCGATTGAGAAAAAAGCGACTCAATATTTAGATTTGCCCGAAGATTCTCTGGAAAATTTCCGGGCTGAAATTGAAGATTTTATTGCCGGTTTTCAACAGGCCCGGATTCGTCTTTTCCTTTCTGGCAAACACGATTTAGGGAATGCGCTAGTTTATATTTATGCCGGCGCCGGGGGTGACGATGCTCAAGATTGGGCCCGAATGCTTCTGCGAATGTATCAACGCTACGCTCAGATAAAGGATTTTGAGGTGAGTTTAATTGAAAAATCGGAAAATGATCAGGGCGGGATAAAGAGCGCGCTGTTGGAAGTTAAAGCACCCTTGGCCTATGGTTTACTGAAGGGAGAGAGTGGTGTTCATCGCTTGGTTCGACTCTCACCTTTTTCAGCCAAGCAACTCCGTCACACTTCTTTTGCTTTAGTGGAAGTTATGCCCCAAGTTTCGGCAAAAAGTGTTATAATTGACCCCAAGGACTTAAAGATTGAAACCTTTCGATCTTCGGGACCGGGCGGTCAGAATATGCAAAAGACTGAGTCAGCGGTTCGCATTACTCATCTGCCCACCGGTTTAACCGCGGAAGTCCAATCAGAGCGGTCTCAACTTCAGAATAAGGAGCGGGCGCTATCGGTCCTAGCTTCAAGGCTAACGCGCTTGTTGGAGCTTCAAAAGGCGAAAGAATTTTCGGAGTTGAAGACAAGCTTGGGGCCGGGGGGGATCGAATGGGGCAGTCAGATTCGATCCTATGTCCTGCATCCCTACAAATCAGTCAAAGATCACCGCACTGAATTAGAAAGTCATGATCCCGAAGCTGTGCTTGATGGCCAAATCGATGTTTTTATCGAGGCCGAGCTGATGCATGATTGAATTTAAACAAGTCACTAAAACCTACGACGACGAGGATTACATAGCCCTAAACGACATTAACCTTGAGATAAAAAAAGGGGAGTTTGTTTCGCTCGTTGGCCCCTCTGGGGCCGGGAAATCGACTTTGATGCGGATGTTAACCAAGGAATCTTTACCGACTTTTGGCCAAGTTATTGTTGATGGGGTTGATTTGGCTGATTTAGATAAGAGTGATATTCCGATGTTACGTCGGAAGATTGGCATGGTTTTCCAGGATTTTAAACTTCTTTCCAATAAAACCGCCTTTGAAAATGTCGCCTTTGCTTTGGAGGTCTCCGGAGTAGGTGAGGAAGAAATTGCCGAAGATGTCCCCCAACTTTTGAGCATTGTGGGATTGGCGGATAAAGCCAATCATTTTCCCAGCCAGATGTCCGGGGGAGAGCGTCAGCGATTGGCGATTGCCCGGGCCTTGATTCATCGGCCCAAAATTATTTTAGCTGATGAACCGACCGGAAATCTGGATCTGGTTAACAGCTATGATGTGCTAAAATTACTTTGGAAAATTAACGAGCTGGGAACGACGATTATTTTGGCGACACACGATCGCGAGATCGTCAATACGGTTGGCCGGCGGGTTATCACCATCGAGAAAGGGGCGATTGTTCGAGATCAACAGGGCGCGGGCCGATATATAATTTAAATATGAAACAACTTCGACGCATTATTTCTACCGGTTGGACAAACTTTCGTCGCAATAGCTATCTCAGCTTCAGCGCCGTCGCCATTATGTCCATTGCCCTAATTTTACTTTTGGGCTTGGTGGGATTTAACTTTTTGACTTCCAAAACGGTTGATTCTCTGCAGGGCAAAGTTGATGTTAGTATCTATTTCCGACTTGATGCCGAAGAAGCCCAGATTTTGTCATTGCGGGATGAAATCAATGATTTGTCCAACGTTGTTAGCACCGACTATATCTCGCGTGACGAAGCCCTCGAGCTGTTCAAGGCTCGTCACAGCGAGGACGCGCTGATCCAAGAATCTTTGGCCGAGTTGGACGATAACCCCCTGCAGGCCTCTTTGAGCATCAAAGCGACGGAGGCTTCGGAGTTTCCCCAGATTGTCTCGGTGATTGAAGACAGCCCCTATGCCAGCACGATTGACTCGATCGATTTTTTTGAGAACGAAGCCGTCATTACTCGGATCCAGAGCTTTTCCAATGGGATTCGGAGTTGGGGCCTAGCCATCACTTTAGTCCTTATTGTTATCGCTGTTTTTGTTACCTTTAACACAATTCGGTTGACCATTTATGATCAGCGGAAAGAGATTGAAATTATGAAGTTAGTCGGGGCCTCCGACTGGCAGGTTCGAGCGCCCTACATTGCCGAGGGGTCCTTCTACGGCCTGTTGGCCGGGCTGATTACTCTAGTCTTAACCTACGGTATTCTCTATGGTCTCTCGGATCGGATCGCCGCCTTAACTGGGGATATTGACCTCTTCGCTTACTTCAGTCAATTTTGGCTTCAGATCGTTCTCTTGGTTTTGGTTGTCGGGGTGACTTTGGGCGTGGCCAGCAGTTTCATCGCTATCCGCCGGCACCTGAAGGTCTAATTGACAGGTAAATTTATATTAATATATAATAGTCTTCATGAAATTATACGTTGCCCCATACATAGAGAAGCTTCTAAAAAAAGCTGATTATGGATACGATAAAAAATCTAAAAGCTGGTGTGCCAGTATTGATAGTCTTCCCGGGGCCTATGCTCAAGATGACTCGGTTGAAGCGGTGCGGGAAAGATTATCGGAGGTAATTGAGGATTACATTTTGGTCAGTCTGCGGGACAGAAGTCCGCTTCCAGGTTTCAAAAAGATTTTGCCGAAAATGAATGCGTAGTCTGTTACCGCTTAACAGGAAGGTTTTGATAAAGAAACTGAGGAAGCTCGGTTTTTTTGGTCCATATTCAGCCACAAGCTAAAATTTCAAACAAAGAATTTTCAGAATTGTAGAAAAGAAAGTCTCTTAAGCGAGTTTGGATCAATTCTTTCAAAGATTGCCGGATAGTTTAATGGTAGAACGCTGGGTTCTGGTCCCAGTAGTTGGGGTTCGAGTCCCTGTCCGGCAGCAAGCGAGCTTCGCGAGCGCAGTGCCCGACCCGACAGGGTCAGGGTACAACACTATAAAAAATTTCTGCGAGCGCAGTACTCGCGCCAGCAGGCGCGGGTGCAAGATAAAGATGTGAGGCATTGAAGGAATATCATGTTTTACATTTATATTCTAAAGGATTCAAAAGATCGATTGTATATTGGTCAGACGAACGATCTTTTGAAGCGCGCCATGCAGCACATAGCTCATTCTTCAAAATTTGAAATATTTTGGACATAGCGACTCCATTTCTTTAGATACAAAAGAAGTGGCACTTCAATATCTAGCCGACTGTTCAACTAACTAGCACTTGAGACGTGCCGTTTAGCAAAGTTGCCAAAAGCGATATAATAAATTTTTATGAAAAGCATCGGAGAGAAATGTGCAGTATTTGGAATTTATGGAAAAGGTTTGGATGTAAGCCGGCTGACCTTTTTTGGTTTGTATGCTTTACAGCACCGTGGACAAGAGAGTTCGGGAATTGCCTCAACTGATGGTAAAGAAATATTTTGTCATAAAAATGCCGGCTTGGTTGCGCAAGTATTTAATGAAGAAACTATCAAGGGTCTTCCCGGGCATATAGCAGTAGGTCATAATCGCTACTCGACTTCATCAGGTTCGGGCATTAAGCATGCTCAGCCAGTCGAAGTAGAAGACAAATCAATCGTTCTTGCACATAACGGTAATTTACCGAGCGTAATACAATTAGCTTCTTTCTTAAAAAGCAGAGGGGTTGTCTTATCAAATGTTTCGGACTCGGCAATGATTACGGGAGCACTACACGTTCTCGTAAAAGAGGGGATGGAGATAGAAAAAGCAGTAGAAGAAATATTCCCACTTATGACCGGGTCATTCTCTATCCTCATTATGACAAAAGAAAAACTTATTGCCCTTCGTGACTCTTTTGGGATTCGCCCACTTTCAATAGCAAGATTAAATGGAGGTTATGTATTTGCATCAGAGACGTGTGCCTTTCATCCTATTGGAGCAACCTATATGCGAGAAGTAAACCCGGGAGAAATGGTCGTCGTGGATGAAAATGGTCTGAAAATAAAACAAATTGCCGAAAGAACTCAAAAACTTGATATATTTGAATTCGTATATTTTTCTCGACCGGATAGTAATCTATTGGGTAAATCTGTTTATGGAGTGCGAAAAAATTTCGGAATACAATTGGCTAAAGAATATAAGATTAATGCCGATGTTGTCATCCCGGTCCCAGAAACAGCCATCCCTGTTGCGGTTGGGTATGCGAATGCCTCAGGTATTCCTTTCGAAATGGGGTTAATAAAAAGTCGATATATCCATCGTACATTTATCGAGCCAGAGCAACATATTCGAGATCAAGGAGTAAAACTTAAGCTTGCGCCACTTAAAGAAATTATTGAGAATAAGCGAGTCATTGTTATAGATGATTCAATCGTTCGGGGTACAACTTCTCGACAGATAGTAAAAATGCTTTTTGAGGTCGGTGCAAAAGAAGTCCATTTCCTTGTGAGTTCTCCACCGGTTAAATTCCCAGACTTTTACGGTATTGATCTCCCTAATCAAGGTGAACTTTTGGCTGCGAATAAAACAATTGAAGAAATAAATACGCATCTTGGCTCAACTTCCCTAAGGTATCTTTCGTACGAGGGGATGATTAAATCTACAGGTTTGGATGAATCTCTATTTTGTACATCATGTTTTACGGGCCAATATCCCGTAGATTTAAGAGAAAGAAAAAGGGAAGTTGTGTATTTAAATCAGGCACACAAGGCCCATCGTTATGGTAAGATTTGAAATAGCTAAAACACCTTACTGGGTATGAAAACAATACTTGTAGATGCGGTTGGTTGTTTTGTCTCTAGAGATGGGGAGATTTTTAAAGAGATGTACGATCTTTTATAGACTTATCCAAATAATAAAATTATTCTCACAAGCGCCGATGACGAACAGTTTACGAGGCTCGGTTTGGACAAAATGCCCTATCCTGTATTTACGCTAAAACATAATCCAGAGAAGACCGACCCGGTATATTATTTAAAAATGCTTGAGCATTTCAGCTTGACCAAAGAAGAGGCTATTTATTTTGAACACAACCCAGAAGCCGTTAAGAGTGCTCAATCCGTGGGGATAAATAGTTATCATTTTGACTACGACAAAAAAGACCTGAGTGCCCTTAAAGAATTTTTGGACATGAATATTTAATGAAGCCAGAATTTATAGACCACATAGTTTTGATAGTTAAAGATTTGAAAGGGACCGAGAAGTTTTTCTCTATTTTTTTTGGGGAAACCAGATCACATAGATGAAGAGTCAGTGGTTTATAGGGTTGGCGAGACCCAGATATTTTTCGGACTTCTATCGGGAGAGTTTCAGAAAGTAGATAAAGATAAAGCCAGTTTAAATCATCTGGCTTTTGGGGTTAGAACTCTTGAGGAGCTAAAAGAACTTGAGAATATATTAAACGAAGCGGGTATCAAGAATAGCGGAGTAAAGATTGATAAATACGGCAACAAAGAATTCATCTGGTTTGATGATCCGGATGGATATAGATTGGAGTTTTATTTAAGAGCAGAATGAAATTGTAAAGATATGAAACGGAATCCTCCAACGGATAAGTCGAGGCGGGATGGCTCACACCCAAGTTTGATATAATTTTGGTATGGATTTAAAGAAGTTGGCAAAAGAAATATTGGGAAAAGGGCATCTAATGAGTTTGGCTACATTGGATGACGGGGGAGTATGGGTCGCAGACGTGATTTACATATTTGATGAAGATTTAAATATCTACTGGATGTCTGATCCGGAAGTCAGGCATTCACAAGCAGTTTTAGTTAATCAGCAAGTCGCGGGCACAATAACAGTGAGCAACAAAAATAAGGAACCCAACCTGGGGTTACAGTTTTCAGGAATAGCGGAGAAGATCGAAGGATCCCGGTTTGATTTAGCTAAAATACATTTAACAAAGAGAGGTTACCCTGAACCTAAAGAGTCAGATGATGTTTTGCAAGGAGACTCGTGGTACATGATTAGGCCCCAATTTATGGATCTTATAGATGAAAAATCTTGGGGTTATGATAAAAAGAAATTGGAGTTTTGAATTGATATATTTTTTGTATGAAATGGGGGCATCCGCCGATTATTAAAATCTATGAGGCCCTAGGGGCCATTGCCGATGGCCGGATTAAAGTTTCGGGCGACACGGCTAAGGTTTATTCTTCAAGCGGAAATAAATTCTACACGGTCACCTACAATCCCGAGAAGAGGGCGATTATGGCCAACGATAATGGTTCATATTGGAAGGGGTATCTCGGGTATCCGGCGATAGCTTTTCTGTTTGAAATCGAGGCGCTTGGATTCAAGCAAGATATGGCCGACCTCCTGAAGGGCCTCAAATGGAAAGACCTCAATCAGAGGTTTAAAAATGATTTTGATAAAACGCTAACCTTTATAGAAGAATCTTTAAGCCCAAATAATAAGATGGCCCTTTCCGCCTATGCGCACCGGATAGAAGAAGATATAAAAAATCTGGGCTTAAAACTTCTTGGAGCTAAAATAGCTCCGCCTAATGGATATTAAGA
>PCXO01000010.1:13483-14326 GCA_002771135.1 Candidatus Yanofskybacteria bacterium CG10_big_fil_rev_8_21_14_0_10_46_23 | reverse complement strand
GTCTATACGGGCATCACGACCGATGTCGGGCGGCGGTTTGAGGAGCATAAATCGGGCAAAGGGGGTCATTATACAAAATCGAAAAAAGTTGTTCGGATTTTATACACAGAGAAGTTTCAAACTCGAGGCGAGGCGCTAAAACGTGAGGCTCAGATAAAAAAGTGGTCAAGAAATAAAAAGTTAGGCTTAATCAATATTTGACTATTACTGTATGAAAACACTCAAATTTAAAGCCTATTTGGTCCAGCCGATATTGATCGGACAAAAAACCAAGACGTGGCGGCTTTTTGACGATAAAGATATCCAAGTTGCCGACCTAATTGATTTTTTGAATTATGAAACTGGAGAAACTTTCGCCCGGGCGGAAGTTTTAAAAGTTACCGAAAAAAGTCTCGCCCAGATCGGGGATTCTGACTATGCTGGCCAAGAACGATATAAAAACTTGGATGAAATGGTCCGGCATTACCGGGACCTTTATGGGGATAGAGTTGATTTGAATACCAAGGTTAAAATAATTAATTTCAAACTACTTCGGTGAGATTTAAGGCCCTATCTCTTCAACAGCCCGTTGCCAATTGGGTAATGGAGGGGAAGAAAACAATTGAAACTCGGAAATGGACGACCAAATATCGAGGCGATATCGTCATTTGCTCCTCCAAAAGTCCAAAAATTGCGCCCGCTGGCTGCGCGCTTGGGTTGGTTGAGCTTTATCATATTGAACCGATGCGAAAGGAACACGAGAAAAAGGCTTGTGTGAAAGTTTACCCCCGAGCAAATAGTTGGTTTTTAAGGAATGTCCGATGTTTTGAGAAGCCAATCCCAATAAAAGAGCAACTAGGGCTT
>PCXO01000010.1:4426-13472 GCA_002771135.1 Candidatus Yanofskybacteria bacterium CG10_big_fil_rev_8_21_14_0_10_46_23 | reverse complement strand
TAAATCCTGACAGGATTCCAGTTCTTACCGTTTCATATTAATTAACAAGTTGATGTTTGAATCTTGCCCGACATTCGATGATCGGGCTTTTGTTTGGATAATTTTCAACAGATTATCCACAGGTAATTAGGGGAATCAATTGACGAAGATTCTTTCTTTGCTATGTTGGGTGAAGTTCAGTTTTAGAAGGCTGAATTTTTAGTTTAACCGGTAGGTTCAAAAGATTATGAGCACACAGGGGCCAGTTATAAAAGGGAATGGCTATACCCCCAAAACAGGAACGAAAAACGGTCAAACAGCGTCTTCAATTACGAAGATGAGTAATTGCCCCAGTTGTCATAAGCCGGTTTTAAATCAAGGGATGTTCTCGGCAATGGCCACTTTCCACATGCGTTGTCCCTGGTGCCAGACGAATTTACATATTGAGGTTCAGCCTAAAATTGTCACCACGGCCCTACTTGAAAAATTTGAACCAGATGATATAGAGTAGGTGACGAGAATCGCCGAAGGGCCGAAAGTTTAAAAATAAAATTTATTTGCGACTCAAGAATGTCGCGGGACCACGAGAGCCCATCCGGAATTTTAGAAAATTTCTAAAATTCCGGATGGGCTTTTATATTGACCTTAACCGAGATTGAATATCAATCTCAAAAATTTATATGAAAAAAATAGCAGTTATTACCATTCTTTCACTCTCAATCTTTATGGTTGGCGGCTCGGCTTTGGCGACAACCGTCGAGGACGTCAGTGACAGCTCAACCGTAACCTCAATTGGAAGCTGGTTAATCAAGGTTTTATTGAAAAACACCAATAGGGCCACGATTAATAACACGGTTACCTCAAACTCGAACACGGGAGGCAATGTTATTAAGGCCGATGATGATATTCGGCGAACCGAAATCAACACCGGTTCGGGCAGTTCGGCCACGGTGGTAGAAAATACGGCCAACAACAACTTTGTTGAGGAAGAATTTGAGTCGGCCAATGGGACCGATGACGTTATTACCCAAATCACGGATGATTCGACTGTAACGACAACCACGACGGATGAAGTCGATAAC
This sequence comes from Candidatus Yanofskybacteria bacterium CG10_big_fil_rev_8_21_14_0_10_46_23, assembly GCA_002771135.1. Classification (GTDB taxonomy): domain Bacteria; phylum Patescibacteriota; class Minisyncoccia; order 2-02-FULL-40-12; family IGHO2-12-FULL-4; genus 1-14-0-10-46-23. Next base: position 12,411 of record PCXO01000010.1, on the reverse strand, counting down.
GAGGTGGAAAATGACAATAATGTTGAGGTAAACAATGAGATTGAATCAAATTCGAACTCCGGTGAAAACTTAGTGGATTCGGGGGATAATCTTGAAGATGCGACGACCACGAGTGGAGATGCCGACGCGATCACCGGTTTAAGTAACGCCTTTAATATTAATATTCATCGGATTATTCGGAATATTAAGGTTAGAGTTTTATAACGCCCTAAACCGCTTTCATTCAGCCTGATTGGGGAACCCCGTTCCCCAATCGGTTCAATATGAAAGTGATATAAAAATGGGAAAAAAATTAACAGCAGGAGTAGTGGTCGTAGCGGCTTTCATGCTTCTATCACTGCCAGCCAGCGCTTCAGTCGTTGACGATGTTAACGATAGTTCAAGCGTTTCAATCTTTGGCAGTTTTCTTGCCAAGGTGAAGCTAATGTTCAGCAATAATGCCGACATCAATAACACGAATGTTCGAGCCACCTCAAATAGTGGTGAGAATAGCCGAGGTGCCGGTGACAGCATTAGTAATGTTAGCACTACAACAGGTGATTCTTCTTCAGCTGCTTTGGCGGAAAACAGCGCCAACGCAACCGAAGTAACCGAAAATGTTGAAAGTGTCCAAGGCACTGACAACACCGTTACTAAAGTCAATGACGAGTCAACTGTAACTGTAGATACAGATGACGAGGTCAACAATGACTTGGATCAAGATGACATAGCTACGGTTGAGAATGACATTGAGGCCGATTCTGATTCAGGTTCAAACTCTGAGGGTGCTGGTGACAGCATTGATGGCTCGTCCACTTCAACCGGTGGTTCCGATTCTGCTGTTGGGGTATCCAATACCTTTAATGTTAAGTTGAAGCAGATTTTCCGAACAATCTTTGGCAACTAAGTAGTTCGCGAAGATTTATTCAGGAAGACTGGTTTTATGGCCCCGTCCTTCGACAAGCTCGAGGACGGGGCGTAAAGCCGAAAAATCATGAAAAATAAAGAGTTTGCAACAATTTCTTTAGTTCTGGTTATGGTTTTGGCGCTGGGCAATCCAGCGTTTGAGGCATTATTCGAGCGATTTGGCTTTGTTCGATCCACCCCAGCTCCGATAGTCCCGAAAAATACGATAAAAAATAATTTGAATGCGCGAGCTAATTCCGGCAATGAGACGAGTTCGGGCTCCATCCAGACTGGTGAGGCAACCGCAACAGTTTCTTTAACGACAACGACTAACGAAGATATTGAAGAGGTGGTGATGATTTCGGCCAGTCCAACACCGGAGATTACGGTTAGCCCGGAAACACCCACCGGGGTCCAGGTCGCGATAACGCCGGAAACCGATCGCCCGAGTCTAATAGCCTCAATTTTAGCCCGGCCAATTTTTCGGTGGTTTTCGTTTTAATATATGCAAATAAAAAAAATCGTTTTACACCAAGTTCTAAAAAACTACTTGAGGGGAGTAGCGATTTTAGCCATTTTGACTTTAACCGGGGGCGGATTCGCCCCGGTTGCTTTTGCCAGTGATCCGGTTGACGTTTTCAACCCCCAAGCGGGCGATAATTCAAAAGTTATTGAATTCACCGACGGGGATTTGTCCACTGATAACCCGATCCTCCAACAGGAGATCGGAATCGTTAATCTTAATAACCAAAGTCCGGAGCCAATCAGTTCCGTGGAGCAAGACGCCCAAGCCTTAAATCCCTGCGCGGATCAGAGCCCTGAAACTGAAAATGAGGAAATCAATTCCGAGTCTCCGACGCCCGCGCCCGAACCGCAAGCGAGTGAATCCCCCTCTTCATCTGACGACTCATCGGGATCTCCGGATCCTTCGACAACTCCCGCGCCTCCTTCGACAAGCTCAGGACCTACGGCCGAACCGACCGAAGGGGGTGAGTCTGTCGAACCCACAACTTCACCAGCACCGGAGCCGGAAGAAACTCCTACACCCACCCCGGAGACCACGCCTGAACCTACGACAACTCCAGAACCTACGGATGAACCAAGTATCGTTGAAGACTTGTTAGATCAGTTCGACAGCCCTCTTTTGGCGGTAGATGAGCTTGAGGAGGGCCAGCTTTTGGATGACTCGAGCTTAGAAACGGAGTCGCCTGAATCAGAGCCGGCCAGTCAGTCAGACGACCCGCTTGAGTCAGCTGAGGCGACGGAAGAAAATTCAGTTGACTGTAGCCCCCATGAAGGCCGGGTAATCAATTATAGCGATGTGGCGGTTGATACGGAGGGCAAAATTGAGAAAGCGATTGAAATTATAAATACCAATGAAATTAAGGTCACTAACGAAGTCCAGTCGGCGGTTGTTTCGGGGATAAATGATATTTTAAGTGGTGATAACGCCGAAGATGTTGGCATTAAGACGGGTGATATTGATATTTTCGCCAATGTTCTAAATGTCGTTAATACAAATTTAGTTAACTCTAAAATTACCGAAATTGTCCAAAACTTCTCCAATCTTTCCTCGGATATCCTTCTGGGGGCGCCGGAGACAACCTCGACGGAGTTAACCCAAGATATTGTGGGTTATATCTGCGCGGAGTTGAAATGCGAAAGCCTTAATAGTTTTAAATTAAGCAATCGGAATAAGGCCGAAGTAGAAAACAATGTTGATGTTATCGGTCACTCGGGCCTAAATAATATTAAGGCGGGAAGTGTCGAGCGGGGTCTGATTCAATCGGGCCATGTTAACGCGGTGGTTAATATTCTTAATATTACCAACGCTAATTTGTTCAACTCAAAATTAACAATTTCTTCGGTTAATATCTTTGGTGATTGGGAGGGCGACCTTCTTTTGCCCTCAGAGCTTTATTTCTCCGATCACTTTTCCGCGGGTTCAATTGGCGCAACGGATACCTCGGATATTAACCCAGAGGATATCCGAAAGGTCACAATCGAAGCGATAAATGATAACCAATCTCAGGTAGATAACAACATTTTTGTTGATTCGGACAGTGGCAATAATTCGATTGAGGCAACCAAAAATGCGGAAGGAAAGCGCGGGAATATTGACGATAGCGAGATAGATTCCGGAAGGGCCGATTCCGTCTCGGCGGTTAAAAATGTTTCCAACACCAATATTTTTAACGGCAGTTGGTATTTGGGGATGGTTAATGTCTTAGGGGACTGGTCCGGCGATATATTTTCTTTGCCCGATCAGGTGGCTCTGGGAACGACGCCCACCGGGCTGTCTTTCTTCGCGACCAACGCGAAAGAGAACGATCAGGCCTATATTAAATTTGAGGAAACGCTTCAAGAAATTAGCAATAAAAACACAGCCCAGATTACTTTGGATAACCAAAATGACTCCAAGGTGACAAATAATGTTAATTTAGGCAGTTATTCTGGAGAAAACGGAATCGAGGCCGAGAAAATTGATGAAGGCCGGATTCTCTCCGGGAATGCCTTTGCCTTGGCGAATATTCTAAACTTTGCCAATACAAATTTGGTTAATGCCGATCTTCACATTGGTTCTATCAATATTTTGGGGACCTGGAACGGAAATGTTGTATTCGGTTTTCCCGATTTAAAGGTGACCCAAAAATTAGTGGGCGCATCCGTTCCAAACAATCATCTTGCCTCGGTTGTCTATGAGCTTGATTATGCCAATGCGGGGGATTCCTCAATGACTCAGGCTCAAATAAAATGGCAATTTGATCCGGAGGTTTACTATTTCCATAGTGTTGAACCAAATTTAAATTTTGAACAGCCTGAACAGGGCGTAGTTATCTTCGACTTGGGGCGGGTTCGACCGGGCCAGTTCGGGACAATTCGAGTGGAGATGCGGGTAGCCAAGGATTTGGCTCCGGAGACCGAAACCCAAACCTACGCCCGAATTTTTGGCACTGGCCCGGAGCGAAACAAGGACAACAACGAAACCGTTCTGGTTGCGCCAATCTTGGCTAAGGCGGGAGGCAGTGCCGACGGGGCGACCCCGACGACCGATGAATCCCAAAATCAAACAAATTCGGATCAGTCCGGCCCGGATAATTCCCAAGACAACGCCGGAGACAACGCCCAACCGGAGGCTCAGTCGGAACAGTCGAGCGAGCCGGATGATTCTCCTTCAGAAACCCCGCCCGTAGTTCAAGAGGTCCCGCCGACTGTTAAAGAGGCGCCCTCCCCAGTCTTTATCACCACAATAAAGCCGGCGGATAGTCAGCCAACTCGAGTTGAGGACCTTCAGATTACCAAGACCAACAATAAAAATGGCCCCGTTGATCCCGGAGAGATTATAGATTTTAAGGTAGTTGTTTATAACAAGGGGTTGGCGGACATCCAAAACGCGATTGTCCACGACACGCTCCGGGGCCCAAGCGGGACGGTTCTATTGGGGCAAAAAATTCCGCTAGGCGTTTTTCGAGCTTCGGAAGAGATTGAAATTCCGTATAGTTTAGAGCTACCCCCTCAGTTAGCTCCGGGAACTTACACCAATACGGCCTATGTTGAGGGGTTGGGGGTTGGTTTGAAAAAGATTTCCTCGAAAACCGTCACCAGCACGTTTGTGGTCGAGGCCTTACCGTTTGGTGAAGATCCGACTTCCTTGATTGACAATGAGGAGTTGACTGAAGTTCAAGAGGAGGAAGTCGCCGAGGAGGAGGTCTTGGCGAAGGAGCTGACGGAGGAAAAGGAGACCCCGAAAGCAGAAGACGAAGTGATCCAAGGGATAAAAAATCTGGGGGTGGGCGGTGAGACTGGTTCCTCTGGTGGAGGCTTGGTGAAGGGCCTCCACCGAGTTATTAAGGCTGGAACAATTTCAATTCCGTCGGTTATCGATGGCAGTACGCCAGAATCAAAGGCTTGGAGCCGTTTACCCGATAATGAGAATAGCCTTGTTGCCCAAGCTCTTGCCGATTTTGGAGAATTAGTTAATCTCTTGGTAATTGTTCTTCTGTTCGGATTGGGTTATGCCGGCGCAAATCTGCGCCGAAGGTTCCTCGGGCGTCGGCGTTAAAAAGAAAAAATGAACAAAAATAAAATCACGGCCTTAGTTATTTTGGGAGCCCTAGTCCCGATGTTAATCGGGAGCGGTATTTTTTCTTTTGATTTTTTAGGTTGGGCTCAGGCGGCCCAGCCGGTTTGTCGGCAACCCCAGATGATTCCGTTCAATTTTTCGGTCCAATCTGATTTGGGCGGAACCGAGCTACTCTCCAACTCGCGACTTACGGGGGACACCTACTCTAACGCCAGTATTTTGGGGAAACCCTTGTCTCGAATAAAAAGTGACGCCTTTGCTGTCGGAAGCGTTTCCGGGGTTATTGTCGAGGGGACGGCGCATGAGGCTCAAGCCAATCTGTCTTTGCCAAGCGTCGACGTCTCGCTTTGGGAGGAGGCCTCGGTGGCTGGCGGTACGATTTCGGGGGATGTTATTTTTGGTGTTAACAGCACGGGCAACTTTCTAGGACCAGTCAAAATTTTGGGCGACCTGATCTTACTGGATAATTCCGAGGTCACAATCCAAGGTTCGGTTTATGTTACGGGGAATATAATGATTGACAAGAATGCCCATTTTACACTCGATCCGATTTTTGATGCTTCCGGGACCTTAATTATTGCCGAAGGCCAAATTGATATTGACGGCAACGCCGTTGTCGAGGGCACCAACGGCGGTGGATTTTTGTTGTTTCTTTCTCTCGCGACCACCCCAGATTCGGCGATTACCTTGAATTCAAATTTTCAGTCCCAGACAGTAGTTTTCTACGCTTTAAATGGTGGTCTTTTTGTCGACGCCAACTCCTCGATAATCGGAGCCTACGGGGATAGGGTGACTATCGGCAAAAATTCTTTAGTTACCTTCAACTCCGATTTAAGCTTTGCCACCTTTGTCTGCCCGCCGGGTCCGAGCCCAACCCCAACCGTGAGCTCTTCTCCAACCCCAAGTTTAACCCCAACCCCAACCGTAACAGCGACGCCAACCCCGACGGCAACGCCCCCGCCTTCCGGCGGCTCCGGCCCGAGCCTTACAGCGCTTAAAACACCCTCAAAAACAAGTGTAAAACCGGATGAAATTTTCAGCTACTCCATCACCGTCAGCAATTCCGGAGGAGACTCCGCTCAAAATGTTCAGGTTAATGACAGTCTCGATCCGAATTTAATTTTTGTCGCCTCAGTTCCGGCCCCGGTTAGCTCCGGGTCGAATCCTTTAATTTGGAGTTTGGGCGAGATCGGCTCAGGATTGGGCGGGACTATTTTATTAGAGGTAAAAGCCAAGACCACCACCCCGGATAAGACAAAAATTGAAAATCTGGCTTTGGTTTCCGCTGACAACTTAGCTCCGATTACGGCTTCGGCCTCGCTAGTTGTTGTTGAGATCCCCAGCTCCGGGGGCTCAGGCGGTGGTGGTGGCGGAGGGTCTTCAGGCGGTGGGGGATCTAGTGGTGGCGGTGGTTTGACTCCACCCTTACCCGGAACGGAGCGATCCGCCGCGCTTTTGTTTTCTGTTGTTTCTGAAAAAGTTGTCGGAAAATCAGCGGGGGAGGGGCTAACGATAAGAAATATTGGTGATTCGATAATTTCGCCCGGAATTTTAGAGGTGATTTTCCCGACGGAACTCAAGGTGACGCCTCAAGGCCAAGACTTTTTTGATAACAATGTCGGGCGGTGGCTTGTTCCGGAATTGAAGGTCGGCGAGACTTTTTCAATCACTTTTGATGTTTTGCCTCTCAAGGTCGGGCAACTTTTAAAGACAAAAGCGAACTATCGAGTGGGGGCGGTGGTTTTACTGGAAGCCGAGGCTTTCGAAACAGTCTCCGGTCTTTCCGCTACCGGGACGCTACCCCGAACCGGAGTGGGTCAGACCTATCTATCGCTTATTTTATTCAGCCTAATTCTTGGGACCGTAATCGGTTTTCAGGTCCGACGGAAAATAGCGGTTTTGATTGCCATTTTGGGACTGGTTATTTTGACTCCGGCGCTTCTGATGGCCAGTGACCCCTCGGAAGCTTTCGGGCCGGAAGCGGAGCGGGTGGCGAATGTTTTAACCATTGAGCGACTCGGAGTACACGCGCCGATAAATTTTGTGTCTGATCCGAAGGAGGCTCAATTTCAGAAAGCTTTGGAGAGCGGGGTGGTTCATTATCCGGGTACGGCCAAAATCGGCCAGCTGGGTAACGCGTACCTGTTTGGCCACTCTTCCGATTATACTTGGGCTCCGGGTCACTTTAAGACGGTCTTTGAAAAATTACCGGAGTTGGTCCCGGGGGATGTAATCAGGGTTTCTGATGAGCAGGGGGAAACCTTTGAATATAAAGTTATCTCGACGAGCATTGTTTCGGCCGACGACCTTAGTGTTTTGAGCCAATTTGATTACCAACAAAAGTTAATCACCCTACAAACCTCCTATCCGGTGGGAACGGCGAAGAAACGTTTTGTTGTGCAAGGCCGACTTATTGGCGATGAGGAAAGGGCCCCGGTCAAATGGTGGGGGAGGCTCTAGTTTTTTTGGTAGGGCAGGGGAGTAAGCGGGGGCAACGGCCCTCTCTTTAATTTGAAAACGGTAAAATTTGAGAGGCGGGACAGGAGTGTGCTATAATTTTAAAACTGTGGATAACTTTTCAAGTTTCCCCACTAACGTCGCATAATATAAATTAATTCTACTTTAAAATGGACCCAAAAAAAGATCTCATTCCAATTTTTAGCTCAAAAAATCCTCTTCTCGCGATTTTCGTTTCTTCTATTTTGGTTTCTGCTCTGGTCGGCGCTTCTTTTGGCTACTATGCCAGTCAAATATCCTTAGAGAGAAATTATTTTGGGGAAAACGGCTCCGTCGGCGATAATCGGAAGTCGGATGAGGAGTCTGTCGTAATTGATTTAGTTGCGCGAGCCACTCCGGCGGTCGTGAGTATAAAAGTTTTTCAAGATTTGCGGGTTTCTCGGCCCGACCCGAACAGCTTCTTCTTTGATGATCCATTTTTCCAGCAGTTTTTTTCGGCGCCGCCAACTCGACCAAGTGATCAAACTCAGCGAGTTCAAGTTAGTGCCGGAAGCGGGTT
>PCXO01000010.1:1041-4416 GCA_002771135.1 Candidatus Yanofskybacteria bacterium CG10_big_fil_rev_8_21_14_0_10_46_23 | reverse complement strand
CGAGTTCAAGTTAGTGCCGGAAGCGGGTTTATTGTTTCGGAGAACGGATTGATTGTGACCAATCGGCACGTTGTCGAGGGACAGAGTCAATCAGGACAATATTTGGTCCTGACCAATGACGGGCAAGAGCTGGAAGCTGAAGTTTTGGCCCGGCATCCGTATTTGGATTTAGCAATCTTGAAAATAGAAATTAGCAGTGCACCAACCCTTAGCTTGGGAGATTCCGATAGCTTGGCTATTGGGCAGACGGTTGTCGCTGTCGGGAATGCCTTGGGCGAGTTTACAAACTCGGTCTCGAAAGGGATAATCTCGGGCTTGGCCCGGTCAATTGTAACTCAATCAGGGTTAAGCTCAGAGGAATTAAGGGAGGTCATCCAAACGGATACGGCAATAAATCCGGGAAACTCCGGAGGACCGCTATTGAATTTAGCCGGGGAAGTTATCGGGGTTAATTCGGCAATTGCTCAGGGGGCGGAGAACATCGGTTTTGCTATTCCTATTAATCAGGTCCGAAAATCAATCGAGGATGTTGAAAAAACGGGTAAGATCGCCATCCCCTTTTTAGGGGTTCGATATTCCATAATAACCCCGGAAATAAAGGGTCTGGAAGGTTTAGAAGTTGATCATGGCGCTTGGATTGTCGGCGATGAAAGGAACCCAGCCGTTCTCCCCGGTTCACCGGCTGAGTCGGCCGGTCTTAGGGAAAATGATATTGTTCTGGAGATTGACGGGGTTTTGGTTAGCCCGGAAAAAAATTTATCGAGATTAATTCAGACAAAAGAAGTTGGTCAGGAGGTCACTTTGAAAGTCCTAAGGCAGGGGAAGGAGCTTCGAATTAAAGTCAGGTTAGCCCAAAGTCCGTAGACTAGACAGGAAAAAATCGGAAAGATAAAGATTGACAGCGAGGTTCAGCCTCGCTTTATTGTTCAGTGAATGGATAAGACCAGTCAGAAAACAATTTTCGAATTTTCCAGATTACTCCCCGCCCTATTTAAGGTTTTGTTTAGTCTTCAGAATAAAAATATTCAAGCCAATTTTTTTCAAAACACTTCAAAATTTATTTCCACTTTTATTGTTCTCGAAAAGTCCTTTGAAAAATCTAGAAAAGTCAAAAACAATTTCCAGACCTCAAAATTAAAGGAATTAGTTTTAAGGATCGATCACCTAATTAGCCTGCTCGATCTTTTAGGGCAAATTACAGAAATAAATCCTCAGGTTCGTTTGATTTGTATAAAAAGACTCCTTTATTTCCGTGATTTAATGACAACTCCACTCTTTAAACCCAAGAGAGAGCCACCAAGACCAAACGAACAAGTGGAAGAGATCAAAGTCTTAGCCGGTGAAATTAAAGGAATGACTCGAGATATTTTTTTGGAGATTAAAAACTCAGTTAAACCGGTTAGTAATAAGAACCTTTTTGAAAAGTTTAATTCGGTTTCAAAGCGAACGGTGCGGAGGCACTTAAGCGAGCTTTTAGATAAAAAAATGATTGACAGATCTCGAGAAGGTCGAAATGTCCACTATTCTGTCTAGTAATTGTCATACTTTGTCACATATTGTCACATGATGACAATGATTGTCATACTTTGTCACATATTGTCACTTTCAAGATTTGGCTATAAGCACACTGTGGACAACTTTTTACCCTTTAAATTCTAACAGCCCCAATTAAGCTTCGGGTCAGTTAATATTTCAGCTAAGATTCCTAAAGGCTTAAAATTCAGGAAACTTTCTCCTGATTCCGGAGTCGGGCTTGTTTTCTCCTCGATTTTTAATTTTTGAGGATGATTTTCCCCAACTTAGGAACGGCCCCTCTCTCATAGAACTTTGGCGGGGTTTTAATCTTAAAGACGGAATAATTTTTGAAGCCGAAATTTGGGGATATTGATGATCAAATAAACCCCCTATTTTATTATCCACAATAAAAGTGTTGTGAGGTATTTTTTCTCAGAGTATAATTATTCTTGTAAACTTTGTTAAAGAGTTTGGTATTTTTTTGAGAGGCTGATAGACATTGACGGGGACTTGAAAAATAGTAGATATTTTGATAGGATTGACGGATATAAAGTGAGCGATTTCTACCATCGCTCCGAAGGGTGTTTCGAGACGACGGGCGGACTCTTTCGAAGAGTTTGGCCGTGGTCTTAAAAGACCAGGAACCTTAACAAATTAATACATAACAAACACAAATTTATTTTTGTGTTTGGATAATTGTTAAGGAAAAAATTTGCCTATCAAGTTATTGATACGGGAGTGGTATGACCCTGGTCGAATCGCCGATCTAGGCATGGCCCTATGCGGGTCGAATACGCAGGCCATCAAAAGTTAGATCGGTGCTATCCCGCCGTTTCAGGCGGTTTAATAACTCCCATTATAGATAGGATTGGTAATAGTCCCCTCCCAGCTCATTTTATAGAGTTAACGAGGAGGAGACATTAAAGCAATCATGAGTAATCTTTCAAACAATAAGAAGACAAAACTTCGAAAAGTTTTGTCTCTTGTTACCTCAGTAACGACTATTTTTGCTCTCTCTGGATTTGCCGTTCTAGCTCCAGCAGTTTTTGCGGCTACTCCGGGACAATTTGGTCTCACTGAAGGTGACACGATTAGCGCGTCTGGCTCTGATGACCCTGACGTCTACATCGTAAACGAACACGGATACAAGCGTTTATTCTTGAATCCTGTAATCTTCGGCTTCTACGGCCACTTGGGTGGATTCGCGAACGTTAGGAACGTTTCTGCCGCCACGCGAGATGCCTTCCCCACCTCAGGGTTATTCCAACTCTTTGGTGATCAGAGGGTTTACGGCGTAGAAACCACCGGCGAAGACACCGGTATTCTCCACTGGGTAAATACCACAGGGGCTCAAGCCGTTGCGGATGATCCAGACTTCTTTAAAAAAGTCTTCATCATCAATCAAAATGAATTTAACTGGTATGCCAAAGGCGCTGACTATACGTCAGTAAGCCAGGTGCCAGATTACAGTCGACAGCCCGGCTCGACTCCGGCTCCATCGGGACCGGTTTCGGCAAGCTTGTCACCAAATAGTCCTGGCGCTCGAACCGTCACGACCAACGCCCAAGGTGTTACTTTAGTAACAGTCCGATTGACCGGAAACGGTACAGTTGACTCTCTAACCTTTAAGCGAGGCGGTGCCGGTGCAACCGGTGACTTCAGTAACCTATACATCTACCGAGGCGCGGAGCGTCTTGTCTCAGGCAAGAGCCTTTCGTCCTCAACGGGTGAGGTTACCTTCGTGAACCAAGGTATCAGCGTAAATGGCTCGGTAGACATCAGCCTTGTGGGTGATCTCTCAAGCGCCACCGCTGGCAATGTTCACAATTTCTCTGTAGTGACCATTACTGCCGGATCAGC
>PCXO01000010.1:0-1031 GCA_002771135.1 Candidatus Yanofskybacteria bacterium CG10_big_fil_rev_8_21_14_0_10_46_23 | reverse complement strand
AACCATTACCCTTGCTAAGACCGGTTCAATCGGTAACCCGAATGTTGGACAAAAGAATGTTCAACTTTCTGAATTCAAGCTTACGGCTAACACGGAAGCGGCTTCGGTAAAACGAATCCAGATGATTCAGGGCGGAACCGTAAAACCGGGCGATATCAGCAATCTAAGATTGACGACCGGTTCAAACACTTGGAACGGAACGATCAATAGCGACGGCGATATCGTCTTCGATCTTGGTTCCGGCTTCAGTATCGCTAAGGGTGGTAATGCCATCTTCCGAGTCTGGGGCGACCTAGCCGGCAAGAAGGATGAAACCATTCTTCTCTACTTTGAAACCGCAACCGACATTCTGGCCGTTGGTGACCAGTTTGGTTTCGGGATGGCGGCCACGACCACGGCCCTAGATACTTCGGCCGAGGCCCACAGCTTGACCTTGCAAGGTGGGGTTTTGACCATTACCTTTAATGGTCCAGCTGCCTCGACCCTTGGAACAGATTCAGACGATGTCAATCTACTTGAATTCTCGATGACTGCGGCAAGCAACATCGAAATTCGAAAAACTGAGTTCAACCTTTGTAAGGATGATACCGGAAGCGGTACTTACAACGATGCCGCTGATACTACCAACGGTTGGGCGGACTTAACTGACTTCAAGGTTGTAAACGTTGATACGGGTGTGGTTGTAATGGGTCCTCAAGATGGAACGGCCTTTACAACTGATGCCGCGACCGCTTGTCCGGGGAGTGTTGGCGGTGCTCAAAAGCAATTTACCGACACCCTAGACTTGTTAGCGGGTAACACCTACAACTTTAAGGTAACGGCTGATATTGATGCCGATGACACAGGTTCGGGTATCACTTTGGCTTCAGGCGACAAGCTTAAAGTTGAGCTTGACAACTACACTGATGACACTCCGGACCTAACGGTTGCCAAGTACTCAGGTACAAACACGACAGTAGCGGATGCGGATATCGTTCCGGGAGCAAGCATCGCGGGTCCAGAGTTTGAGCTTTCCGCTTCATCTCTAACCC
>PCXO01000011.1:4590-16010 GCA_002771135.1 Candidatus Yanofskybacteria bacterium CG10_big_fil_rev_8_21_14_0_10_46_23 | reverse complement strand
TGACGCCGATAATTTTAGCAACTTCGGATACGGTGAGAAATTTCTTAGGCATAGCGATTAGGCTTTATATAGCTATAATAATCTTATCCGCTGACAAAGCAATGTTGACATAATTATTTTTGGTCAGCGCAGATAATTTCCGTGCATTGTTTGAGATCCTGTGTAATAATTATCATAAGTTATGGTTATTACGACGGACCGTATCATCATTTTTTTGGTTTTGGTAATTGGTTTGGCTCTTTTGGCGGGTACAATGTATCGTCCGTTAGACCCAATGGGGGCGCCAAAAGAAATTACAATTGAACCGGGCAATGGCGCGACGACGATTGCTCAAAAACTTCAAGACGGCGGGGTTATCCGGAGTCGTTATCTTTTTATCTTGTACGCGACCTTTTTCGATGTGGAGCGAGTTTTGCAGGCGGGAACGTATGAGTTTTCGCCCCAAGATAATATCCCTAAAATTGTTACCGATATTGCCAAGGGTCGAGCAAAAAGTACCGATATCTTAGTTCGAATCCCCGAGGGGTTGAATGTCTGGAATATTGAAGAGGTTTTAGTTAACAAGGGGATTAGCCAGCCCGGCGAGTTTGTTCAGAAAGCTTTACGCTATGAAGGCTATCTTTTCCCCGACACCTATCGATTTAAAAAAGACGCCACGGTTGAGGATGTCATCTTGACTTTACGGCGAACTTTCAAAGAAAAGATGCGCGAAGCGGGCCTCAACCCCACCCCTGATCAAGTGATTGTAGCCTCGATGTTAGAAAAAGAAGTTTTCCTTCAGACGGATCGGCGGATGGTCGCGGACATTATTGCCCGCCGAATCAAAATTGGCCAAAAACTCCAGCTAGACGCTACGGTTATCTATAATGTTTGTTGGGTTGATCAAACTACAAATTGTTCCGTTGGGAAAATTCCCGTTCGGCCGAACCTGTTCAAGGAGGGCCCATACAACACTTATGTGATTGACAGTCTGCCCCAAGGGCCAATTTCAAACCCGGGAATTCGCTCAATTCAGGCGGCGATTGACCCCCTTCCCAACCCCTATTTTTTTTACTTAAACGCTATCTATAGCGATGGCCGGACAATCTATAGCCGAACCGGGGTTGAGCACGAGCGTCAGCGAGCAATTCATATTTTGCGTTAATTGACAATCGTCGATTTATTTTCTAGTATTTAGACACTAAACCCAAGACAACGAGCAAAGTTTTAGATTAGAGGCTAAAGCTTGATAAGTCTCGTCGAGGTGATCTCTCTCCCCGGAATTGGGGCGTCGGGTGGCTTTAGTACAGGTCGTTTTCGTTTAAAGCGGAAAATAAAAAATAATTTAGTCAAAACACGCGAAATGGCAAGAACAAAAGTACAAAAACAGCAGATTGTCTCGGCCTTGCGGGATAAATTCTCAAAGGCAAAAATTGTTCTATTCACATCTTTTGCTCGAGAGAATGAGCCCGGCTTGGGGGTGAACCAGATCCAAAAATTAAAGCAGGATCTTTATGACAATCAGGCCGAATATTCGGTTGCTCGAAAGCGCATTATTGATGTTGCGATGCGAGCTACCGACTACAAAGATCTAACTCTGGTCAATGATTTGACCGGGTCTGTCGGTCTTGTTTTCGGCTATGGCGATGTTATCGCAACCTCGAAAGCGACGTATTTGTTTTCTAAAAAGAATGAGCCTCTGAAACTTTTAGGCGCGATTTTAGATGGTGAACTTCTGGATGCCGAGCGGTTAATCGCTCTGGCTCAATTACCGGGTCGAGAAGACCTATTGGCCAAATTGGTTGGCTTATTGAGCTCACCGATGTCCGGTTTGGTCGGGGTTCTTCAAGGAAACATTCGGAATTTGGTCTCGGTCCTAGACCAAATTAGAGAACAAAAAGCTTAAGCGTGTAGTATATATATTATGTCAGAAGAAGTAAAAAAAGAAGAATCTACGGAAGAGGCCAAGACGGTTAACCCAAAGTTTGCGGATTTAGTTAAACAAATTGAGGAGATGTCCGTTCTTGAGCTTTCCGAGTTGGTTAAAGTGATAGAAGATAAGTTTGGCGTTTCCGCCGCCGCCTTTGCGGCCCCGGCTATGGCTGGGGCGGTTGCCGGGGGCGAGGCTGTCGAAGAGAAGAGTGCCTTTGATGTTGAGCTCACTAACGCGGGCTCAAACAAAATTCAGGTTATTAAGGTAGTCCGCGAGGCCACCGGTTTAGGCCTGAAGGAATCCAAGGATATCGTTGACGCGGCTCCCAAGATGGTAAAGGAGGGCCTGAAGAAAGAAGAAGCCGAAGAGCTTCAGAAGAAACTTCAGGAAGCCGGAGCCAGCGTTACTCTTAAATAGTCATTTGATCTAGTCCAACCTAAAACCCTCCGCTTAAGGCGGAGGGTTTTAGGTTGCAGTCAATTCTTGTTGACAGAATTAATTTCAGAACATTTGAATCCCCAGCGAGGATTCGGCATTCCGTTATTCATGTGGATTTTGTTCGCCGTTCCAGATTTATTTTACGGCTCCCAAACCATGCAATCCACACGAATAACGGCCTGAAATTAATTCTGTCAACTAAAAGCTGATTATCGAATTGTCGGCAAGGTCCAAACTTTCTGATCGGTTGTGAGGATAATCAATTCACCGGTTTCGGTTAGCGTTACGTCGGCAATTTCACTGTTAACGGTGTTAAGGCGATAAGAGCCGAGCAAGCCCCCGGTTTTCTTATCAAAAAGCATTGCTCGAAGAATTTGAGGGTCAACATAAACCAAGTAATCCAGATCGTTCCCGGTTATTAATTTCCCGGTTTCGGTCGGGATGATCCCGATAGTTTGTTCATTAATTTTTTCGCCCTTGAAATAAATTGCCAACTGACCTTGGCCGTTGAGGACATAAACGTTTCCGTCAATGGTTATTTTTTTAGGTTCGGCGATCAGGCTTTCTTTCAGCCAAGAAGAGCCGGTTGTGTTCCCCCGAGCGGCGTCACTATATTTAACGAGGTCCTCATCCTCAAGGGTATAGATATTACCGCCATAGAAAGCGACATCAAGGGGCGGGAGGGCATTCTTGAGTTGATAGCCGGCCACGGCTCCGGATTCCCGGGCGGTGACCCTAACCCCAACTCCGTCGGTGGAGACGATGATGTCTTCATCGGCAAAAAGATAGGGGAAAGCTTCGGATTTGGCGAGGCTCGTGACGTTGTCAGACAATTCGACGATCTGGCCGGTTGCCGTCGCCCCGAATAGACGATTTTCGAAACCGGCGAGCTTATCCAAATTAGCTTCGGCGCCGTATTCATAAAGAATCTCCGGCGTGGTACTTCGAACCAGATCAATTCGATCCAAGAGAGCGTTAAGAGACTGGGTGGCCTCCGTTAGGGTTTTATTTTCTTCGGGAAAGTTTGAGAGCGAGGCGAGCGAGCCGGAAATTAGGCCCCGGGCTTGGGCGAGCTGATTTTGGCTGACGTAGGTTTGGGCCAGTTTTAAATCATCTTGAATTTCGCTGATAAAGGCCCGGGTTTCCCGAGATTCTCCGCCTAAGAGGCGGACAAACAAGACCGAGGCGAATAAGATAACTACAACAAGGCCGACAGTGCTAAACTTGGCCGAGCGCTGGACCGAGCCGAGAAATTGTGTCTTGCGAACATTGGAGAGGGTTTTTGAAAAGATATTTTCCCGCTTGTTTAGAGACATATCCCGAATAATAACGGGGGCCTCCTTCGGGGCCACGTTTTGAACCGGAATTTTTTGAACCGGAGAAGTTGTTTGGGGCAAGTTCTCCAAAGATTGGCCCGGCAGGCCCGCCGGCGCCGCCACGACCGGGGCGGGGGCGAGAGTTTTTTCGATCTTTGGACCGGGGGCGGGAGACAAAGCGGATTCTCGGATCTCTTTGACCTCGATATAAACTCCGCAAAAAATAAAATTGTTGGAAACACCTTTTAGCTCCGCGATTCTTTTTTCCAGTTCAGCGGGGCCATTCTTAATCAGGAGCTCCTCGATTTTCTTTTTTCGGGCGGTAATTGAGCGGGAAGGATAAAAGAAAAACAGTTTGTCTTCTTTCTGAATACTGCCGGAAATTATATTGGAAAATTCTTTTTGCTCAACGACGTCTTTCTGAAAAAGGTTGACATTATTTAAAACATCGATGATCTCGCGCTCGCGGACAAGGTAAACATTCAATTTCCCGATTCGGGAAATATAAACGTGATTTCCGGCGACGACCATCAGGCCCATATTTAACTCGAAATCTTTCTTTTGAAAAAAATCCTCTAAGACTTCATTTAATTTTTTAAGCGTGTGTTCAAAAGCGGCTTTGGGGTCGCCGGTTTCTTGGGCAATCGGGCTGTAGTATTCTCGTTTAGCCAAGGAAGAGATCAGATTAACCAAGTAACCCATGTCTTCATCTTTGAAGGTGACATAGCCCAAAACATAAAGGTGACCGAGGAAGGCCTCTTCTTTTTGGGTCGGAGTGGCGGTTAAGGCATCGAAAAAAGATTGGCCGTCATTGATCTTATGGCTGAACTCGGTACTTTGGGGTTTAAGGGTGACTTTCTCCATAAAAGTAGGTTGCGACCCCTAATCAAGTGTGATATACAGGGGTTGAAAATTCGGCTAAGGTTATATTGATATTTCTCATTATAGGTCAATCCAAGCTTATGTCAAAAATCCACGAAGTTTTGTTCCAGTCCAAAGCCCGGGTCAAATTGATCAAGTTTTTATTGCGCAGTGGTCAAGAACCCCACTCGCCCCAAACCATTGCTCGCCGAATCCAAGAGTTGCCTTCGACGGTCGCAAAAGAGCTGAAGAATTTGGAAAAAATCAGTTTGGTTAAAGCGGTAAAGCGTAAATAGTTTCTAAAATGGCCAAGAGGAAATCTTCAGTTAAAAAAGGGAAATCAACCCCAGCCCAGAGGGTCAAATTTTCAGGGAGAGGAAAAAAATCTTTAAGAGCTAAAATCTCCCAGTCAAAAAAGAAAGTGAAATCGAAATCAGCCCAAAAAAGAAAGTCGGCTCCGGCCTCAGTTAAAAAGGTCGGTTCAAAGTTTGCCTATTATCTTAATCCCGACTTTCAGTATTTAGAAGAACTGCGCAGTCTTTTATTAAAATTTTCCGAGACGGAATTTGATTTGCTTTCCCGACGGGTGAACCAGATTGGTCGGATTAAATTAGCGGTGGTTGGTGGAATCTTTTTAGAACATAAGCAAGAGAAAGAGCCGATTCTAGCCGATCTCTTTCTGGTAGGGGATGATGTTGATTCGCGCAAGCTCCGAAACTTTATCAAGGGGATTGAGGCCGATTTAGGGACTGAGATTAAATTCGTCCTGATGGAACGCGATGAATTTCGCTATCGCTTCAAGATGTTTGACCGCTTTATCCGCGTTTTGTTTGAGGGCCCCCATAAAGTCCTCTTCGATCGAATCGGGGTCAATCAGCTGTTGGTTTAAAAATTAAACTCCAGCCTGACAGAGAAAGGGTTTTTATATTTGACTAAAGTTTATAATATGCTTTCAGGAGCAGGGTTATCTGCTCCTTTTTAGTTGTTTTAGGCCTAAAATAAGGCCTTTTTAGGCTTATTTGACGAACCTAGCTTAAATGTGGGATAATATGAACATGAGGGCGAGACAGAGTTTCTCGCCCAGCCCAACTGGTTCTTAGGAGGAAAAGAGATGTTTGACAAATTGTTTTTCTGGCTCCGGTTTGGTTTCTTTCCCCCCGTGCGGGGGGAGCACTCGGTCGTAATCGACCGGTGTGAGGAGAAAGTGAAGATTTGGCTAAGTTTGCTCTGGCGCGAAGCAAACGCGTCAGAAAAAGAAATCGCCAAGGGGAGCAACCCCCGGCGAGCCCGAGAACTGGCGGCTTTGGCGGCCAAGGCCAAGAAAGCCGCCGAGTCCGATACGGACCTGGTGGAAAAATGTGGTTTCGTTGTGAGACGAAACCACGGACAGGAGGTTGAAAGAGTGGAGTTCGCTCCACTCGCCAACTATCCCCACCGCGGTACCGCTGCCCGCCGCTAACCCTGCTCCCCCATCCCCCGGCGACCGAAGGCATCTTGCCTGAGGTCGCCGGGGATCTTTTCATTTTAGAGGGGTGGTAACGACCAAGTTATCCACTCTTTTTTGTTGGCAAAATGGGGGATGGGGGGTACTATTGGGAACAAGTGGATAAAAGTGGATAAAAGTGTTAACAACCCCGCTAATCTGTTGACAACAAAATTAAAAATGAAGTTAAACCAGAAAAGGAAGATCCAAATGAGCGATATTCGATTTCCGGGCGTTAATCCCGGCCCGCCCCACTTTCTTTATCTAAATGAATTTGAATTAAATGTTAATCGGCGAATACACCCACAGCATCGATCAGAAGAGACGGTTGGCGATACCTTCGAAATTAAGGTCTAAAATTGGCGAGCGGGTAGTCGTCACCCGCGGTCTCGATTCTTGTCTCTTCTTGTTCCCGATGAAGGAATGGAACGAGTTAGCCGAAAAGTTAGGTTCTTTACCATTTGGACAGCAAGACACGCGCGGGTTTGTCCGGTTAATTTTATCCGGGGCCGCCGAGGTCGAAACCGATCAATTGGGCCGGATTCTTATTCCCGATTATTTAAAAGAGTATGCCCAGCTGGGCAAGAAAGTGGTGATTGCCGGTTTGTTCAATCGGCTGGAAATTTGGGACGCCCAGCGCTGGAGCACCTACAAGACTAATTTGGAAAAAGAATCTGACCGAATTGCCGAAAAACTTGGCGAGCTGGGAGTAGTCTAAAATCTTATACTATGGCCCACAACCCCGTTTTATTAAAAGAAGTTTTGGAGTACCTAGCTCCGCGTAAAGGGGAACGCTACGTTGACGCGACCTTTCATGAGGGCGGTCATAGCCAAGCGATTTTAGAGGCGATTGATTATCAGGGTCAGATTTTAGGGATTGAGTGGGACAGTGAAGTTTTCAAGCGAGCTCAAACTAAGGCTGAACAGGCACCTTTCAAAAACAAGATTACCCTAGTTAACGAGAACTACGTGGAGTTGAGTAGAATTGTTCAGGGGATTAACTTCGAGCCGGTTTCCGGAATTTTATTTGACTTTGGCATGGCCTCGTGGCACATCGAGGAAAGTGGTCGGGGGTTCAGTTTTAATAAAGAGGAACCGCTGGATATGCGTTACAGCCCGACAACAAAGATTACCGCCGAGGACGTCATTAACAGTTATAGTCCGGCCAATCTGGAGCATATTCTCCAAACCTACGGCGAGGAGAAGTTCACGCATCGGATTGTTCGGGCCATTGTCGTTCAGCGGGCCGTGGCGCCGATAACGACTTCGAAACAGTTGGCTGATTTGATCGCGGTCGCGGTTCCGGTCCGAGCGAAGATTCATCCGGCGACAAAAACTTTTCAGGCCTTACGGATCGAAGTCAACCAAGAGCTAGAGAACGTTCAGCGCGGAATCGAGCAGGTTCCGGATGTGTTGGCCAAGGGGGGGCGAGCCGTAGCGATTTCCTTTCACGCTCTGGAGGATGGAATCGTAAAACGCCAGTTCCGGCAGTGGAAAGAAGAAGGCCTCGGCCAGATTTTAACCAAGAAGCCAGTCATGGCCTCGGTCCAAGAAATTAATCAAAATCCGCGCGCCCGCAGTGCCCGTCTCCGCGCTTTTAAAAAAAATGGCTAATCTCAAAAATGTTCAAAACTTAAAACGTTCCGAAACCAACTCTCGATTTTTGATCTTATTTAACTTTGGTTTTTTGGTGACTTGCGCGGTTTTAGTTATTTTTTATATTATTCAAATTAACGTGGTTGTTTCCCGAGAGTATCGGGTCAAGGTTCTTCGAGATGACGTCTCGGCGCTGAACAAAGAAATCGATGAACTTCGGGCCGAGCAACTGGATTTTGATAACATCCCCCAAATTGCTCAATTCGCTCAACGCGCCGGCATGGTGGAGGCAACGGGGGCGGCTTATATCTTTGAAGATGGCGATGTTGCTCGGCGATAATTTTAATCTATGCCGCAACGCAGAATCGAAAAGTCTACGGCTGGCTCGGGGCGCATCAATGCGCTCTTAGTTTTTGTTTTCGTCATCGGCAGTCTTGTTTTCGGGCGACTTTTTTATATTGCTCATATTCAACACGATGCCCTTTCGGCCACGGCCGAAAATCAAAAGGAACGGACGGCTGCGCTGAGCACGCGCCGGGGGACAATTCGAGCGGAGGGCCAATCAGCTGATATTCGAATAACCGTGGCTACCCGAGAATCCTTTCCCTACATTTATGTTATTCCGCAAGCGGTGACGGATCCGCAGGAGACCGTGCAGAATCTAAAAGCCATTTTCCCACCGGCTTCGACGGAAGCTTTGCGAGCTTTGGTCACAAAACCCAATGATCCTTTTGAACTTGTGGCCAAGCGGGTTTCCAAGGATATCGTCGATCAAGTTGAAAACCTGAGTCGCGCCGAGATTCAAGTGGGTTATGAAGATGATCGCTACTACCCCCAAGGCGGGTCGTTGGCCCATGTGCTGGGTTTCTTCGGTTTTCAAGACGCGGCCCGGGCCGGCCAGTATGGTCTAGAGGGATTTTATGACGACCTCCTTCGAAAAGAGGTTGATTTAACTCTAACCATTGACCCGGTAATCCAATCGGCCGTGGAGACGGAGTTGGTGAATTTGGTCAATCAGTGGTCGGCGGACTCGGGCACGATTATTGTTCAGGATCCCAACTCGGGGGCGATTTTGGCCATGGCCAGTTCGCCGAGCTTTGACCCGAATAATTATGGCGCCTCACCGCTTCAAAATTTTGTTAACCCCGCGACCCAACGCCCCTTCGAACCCGGCTCAACGATGAAGACGATAACGATGGCTGCCGGGATTGACGCTAACGTCGTCAGCCCCAATACGACCTATGAGGATAAAGGGGTCGTTTCTATCGCCAGTTATGAAATAAAAAACTTCGACGAGAAGGCCCATGGGGTGAACACAATGACCCAAGTTTTGGAAAAGTCTTTGAATACGGGGGCGATCTTTGTCCAGCGACTTCTAGGCCAAAAGAATTTTATAAATTATTTTCAGAAATTTGGCTTTGGGAAAAAAACGGAAATTGACTTGGCCGGGGAGTCTTCCGGAAATATTTCCAATTTGGAAACGGGCCGAGAGATCAACTTTGCGACCGCTTCTTTCGGCCAAGGGGTAACGGTGACGCCGATTCAACTGATCGGCGCTTACTCGGCCGTAGCCAATGGGGGAAAACTCCTTCGGCCCTACGTCGTGAAAAGTCGATCTGACCGGCCGGGTGAAACTCAACCGCTGATTGTGGGAGTACCAATATCCGAGAAGACCTCGGCCCAACTTAAAGAAATGTTGACCAACGCGGTTGACCATGGCTCAATCAGAACCAAAGTGACGGGTTATGATGTGGCGGCCAAAACGGGAACGGCTCAAGTTGCCGATCCGGAGGGGGGCTACGCGGACACGTTCATTCATGATATGGTCGGGTTCGCCCCTTCTTTCGGGCCCCGATTTACAATTTTAATAAAACTTGATAACCCTAAGGGGGTTCGTTTTGCCTCCAGCAGTCTAGCGAGCGCCTTTCAGAATTTAACAAAATTCTTGTTGAACTACTTCGATATTCCCCCCACCCGTTAAGATGAAGAATTTTTTTCAAACTATTTTAATTTTTATCGCTCGGCTTTATTTGATCCGCTACCAACCCAAGATTGTCGCCGTGACGGGGAATGTTGGTAAAACTTCGGCTAAAGTGGCGATCGGGGCCGTTCTAAGTCACGGTTTCGGACAAGATAAAGTCCGGGTTAGCCAAGGCAATTTGAATAATGAACTTGGCGTCCCCCTGACAATTATCGGAAATTACGATCAAGAGTATTACCAACGAGGGCGACAGATCAGGTTCTGGCTAAAGATCTTATTTCTGGGTTTTCTGGGGCTGATTTTTAAACGTCACTATCCCAAAATTTTAGTTCTGGAATTTGGGGCCGATCGGCCCGGCGATATAAGCCGACTGGCAAAAAATTTTAAGCCGGATATCGGCGTCGTAACGGCAATCGGACAAATCCCGGTCCATGTTGAATTTTTCAGTCAACCGAGCGACTTAGCTCACGAGAAATCCCAATTGGTTCGAGCCCTTGGGGCCGAAGACTTGGCTGTTTTGAATGCTGATGACGATTTGGTTTTGAACATGAAAACTAAAACCAGAGCCGATGTTTTAACTTTTGGCTTTAGCCCAACGGCGGAGATAAAAATCTTAAATTTTAAAACTCAAATAAATAATCTCCGAAAGCCGGTGGGGGTGTCTTTTGAAATCGAGTACAAAAATCAGATTGTCCCGGTCAGTTTAAGGGGGAGTTTGGGAAAAGGCCTTGCTTACGCCTCGAGCACAGCGGTGGCCGTTGGCCTTGGTTTTAAAATTGATCTAGATGTTATTAGCCATGCCCTTAATCAGCACTATCGAGGCCCGGCCGGGCGGTTGCGAATTTTAGAGGGGGTCAAAAATACCCTCATAATTGATGATACTTACAACTCCGCGCCCAGTTCGACGGAGTTAGCCTTAAAGACTCTGCAAAACATCCCGGCCTCTCGGCGGGTGGTTGTTTTGGGCGATATGTTGGAGTTGGGGGAATATACGCCCCAAGCTCACCTAGACGCGGGCGTCTTGGCCGGTGGGGTGGCGGACGTGCTTGTCTGTGTGGGTAATCGGGCCGTTTTAATTGCGGACGGTGCTTCCGGGAAGATGAAGCCGGATAAGATTTTTACTTTTTCGACGGCGGACGAGGCCAAGAAAAAAGTTCAAGATTTGCTCTGGGAAAACGATCTGATTTTAGTGAAAGGTTCTCAAGGGATTCGGATGGAGAAGATTGTTGAGGAGATTATGGCCCATCCGGAACAGAAAAAAGATCTGTTGGTGCGACAGACTAAAATCTGGCAAAATAAATAAAGGCGTGGTATATTTTCTGCTAAAAGGCGGCCCTGATGTAGTCGAAAGGTCACAGACCCTGAGGCTTTGTCGAAGGGGTCCCATCGTCCCACCTTCGCTCGTCTCCGAGCTTCGGCGGGCAAGCAGTGATTTTTTAAATCGCCCTTGCCCTTCGAAGCCTTGAGATTTATTCCAAAGTAATTTTGGTCCCATCGTCTAGAGGCCCAGGACGCGGCCCTCTCACGGCCGAAACACGGGTTCGACTCCCGTTGGGACCGCAAATTGTTTTACGGGTGCCTTGGGGCACGCGTAAAACAATCTCGTCAATACTAAACAGGAGTCGAACGGCCGGAGCGACGTTTCCTCAGCAGAGGAAACCGCGAGGCCCGGCCCTGAGGCAGAAAGGAGCGACGGCGAGTTTCTGACCGAAGGCGAATCCCGCCTGCCTGTTGGCAAGGTAAATTGGGACCGCCATGTTTACATCAACATATCGGCTTTGGGAATTTGTTGTATAATATAACCAATGTTTTCATTCCCTTGTAGTGAGGCAA
>PCXO01000011.1:0-4578 GCA_002771135.1 Candidatus Yanofskybacteria bacterium CG10_big_fil_rev_8_21_14_0_10_46_23 | reverse complement strand
TATACTTGGAGTTTAAGTATTGTTGGGATAATCGCCTTTGCCACGGCTATTTATGCCGGAGTAATTTGGATGACGGCGGCGGGGAACGCCTCGAAAATCAAAGAAGCTAAAGATCGAATGTCTAATGCCGTCTTGGGGATTGTCTTGCTCTTCTCTTCTTTTTTGATTCTAAACACAATTAACCCGGACTTAACCTCCGGCACCTTTGTTTTCACCGAGATTGAAGGGAGTACGGAGGAGCGAGATTATGTGGGTTTTACCGGTTCAAACCCATTTGTCCCTGTTAGTCCCACCCCGATTCCCGGTCGACCTGTGCCCCCCGCGCCTTCGGGCGCACCGCTAGTTAGGGTTGGGGTTGAGTCTATAGAAGACAGAGGGGTCTCCGGAGGGCGAAATGTTTATCGAGTTAATTTTTTCGACGGGGAGTGGGTTGATTTCGAGGCCAATAGGCCCTTGGATGATATTCCGCTGGGGTTGAGCGCCTTTTCTTTTGGAACCGGCGGTCTTGGTGATCCGCCCGTGTCCTCCTCGCCTGCTTTTCAGGGGGGGAATGGTGTTTTCCACCTATCTCTTTTCCGGAGTGGTCCCGGTTGGATTCATACAACCATCCACGTTGGTTACGGGGGGGAGGTGGCAGGCATTCCGATTATGCCGGGACCGATGCGTATCGGATGGCGAAATACTCAAAACGGGACAGCGCACGAAGTTATCTTTGACCTTACGATAACCGAAGAGATTACTCCCGGCTGGGAACCAAATTATGTTACTTACGAATATTTTGGCCTGAACCCTCCCGATTTTATAAAGGAACTACCCAAATTTTATAATACGTCCATAAGAAATATCGGGCTGATAATTCACAGAGATCAAGCCGAAAAAGCCGTGACGGACGGAGTTGCTACGAGGGTGCCTTGTTTCACTGGTCGAGAAAATTTGATTTGTTTTTACGAGACTATTCTATTGAAAGAGGAATTTATAAAACTTTACGGCGGGGAGTCGGCAGAGAATATTTAGTTTTATTTTCTAGATAATTTTGCTATAGTCTTCAAGTCTAAAATTATGAAACGCTTAACTTCACAGGCAATGATTTTGGCGATAATGTTGGTCCACTTCGGCTGGATCATTCTTTTGGTTGGAGGAACAATTTATATCTATTTCAACCCGGCCTATGTTCAGTGGCACTTAACTTTAGTAACCCTGACACTTTTATTAAATTTGTTTTTAGGGGCTTGCCCGCTGACCAGCTGGGAAGAACGGGTCCGAGAATGGGGGGATAATCAGATTGACTATAAGGGTTCGTTCGCGGCTACCTATGTGCACCGAATTTTCGGCGTTGATCTGTCGGAGAAACAGATTATGATCTTAATGACTGGGATTAAGGTGGTTTCCTACCTTTCGGCGGTGTTTATTTCGATTTAAATCTTTAGATTGAAAATAAATCGCTCTTTTTCAAAAGGCTATTTCTTTAGATTTAATTTTTTATTGACTAAAGTAATCCAATTTAGTATTATCTTTTAACTATGTTCGCAGTTATTAAGACCGGTGGGAAGCAATACAAAGTCGCCAAAGGCGATACTATTTTGGTGGAAAAACTTGACGCCGATGAGGGGGCGGAGGTTTCTTTTGAGGAGGTTTTATTGGTTGGGGATGAAAAAGACTCTAAAATCGGTCAGCCGATAGTTTCGGGGGCTAAAGTTACCGGCAAGGTTATTGAACAGGGCCGGGGCAAGAAGAAGATTGTTTTCAAGTTCAAATCAAAAACGCGTCAAAATAAAAAGAAAGGCCATCGGCAGGCTTTCACGAAAGTCGAGATTACCAACATCACCGCCTCCTAGGCGGTGATGTTGGGTTATACGGCAAGTGTATTTAGAAAGCCAGCCAATTAATTTTCTGACCGCTTGAATCCCCAGCGAGGATTCTACGCTCGCCGTTTTTTATAAATTCCGCCCTTACCTTAAAAGGGGCGGACCATGCAATTTATAAAAAACAGCGTCTTCAAATTAACTGGCTGGCTTTTTTATTTAGTCCCTATTTTCTATTTTTAAAGGCGTTGTTTAGGGTGGCTTCGTCGGCGTATTCAAGGAAGGAACCCGAGGAAAGGCCTCGGCCCAAGCGAGTTGTTTTTATCTGATAAGCTCGGAGTTTATCTTCAAGGTAGAGGGCGGTTGCCTCACCTTGCGTGTTCGGGTTGGTGGCAATAATCAGTTCGACGCTTTGAGGCTGATTTTTGACGCGACCGACCAAAGAGGCAATATTGAGATTTTCCGGCAGGATCTGTTCCAAGGGGTTAATGGATCCGCCTAAGACGTGGTAGGTGCCTTTAAAGGCTCCGGTTTTTTCAATTGCTTCCAGATCGGTGATCCGTTCAACAACGCAGACAACATTTTGGTGACGACGGGGATCTTGGCAAATATGGCAAAGGGGATCTTCGCTCAGGTTGTGGCAACGTTGGCAGAGTCGAACCCCTTGGGCCAGTTGGTCAACGGCCGAGGCCAAATTGATTAATTCTTGTTTATCCCAATTGAGCATGGTTAAAACAATCCGAGTGGCTTGACGCGGACCAATGCCGGGAAGTTTGCTCAGGGCGTCAATGAGTTGTTTGGCTTTGCCGTTCATTTTTAGATGGTTTTAATTAAGTAGTACCTTTTCAGAACATTTGAATCCCCAGCCCTGCCTGCCGGCAGGCAGGGAGGATTCGGCATTCCGTTATTCATGTGGATTTTGTTCGCCGTCTCAGATTAATTTTACGGCTCACAAACCATGCAATCCACACGAATAACGGTCTGGAAAGGTACTACTTAATGTGTGGAGCCTTAAATGTTTTTGGCCAAACTCTTGAAGGAGGAGCTTTGGTCGTCAAAGTATAACTCAATTTTTCCGGTGGGGCCATTGCGATGTTTTTCAATCATAATCTCGGCGATATTATTTTTCTCCGAATCTTTTTTGACCCGATCTTCTCGATAGATAAACATAACCACGTCGGCGTCTTGCTCCAGCGAGCCCGAAGATCGTAAATCGGAGAGTTTGGGACGTTGGTCGGTTCGAAATTCAGCCTGTCGAGACATCTGAGAGAGAGCGATAACGGGGATGTTTAATTCTCGGGCCAGCCCCTTCAAACCGCGAGAAATTTCGGTGATTTGCTGAACCTCATTTTGGATATTTTTGCCCGGGTTGATGAGTTGAAGATAGTCAATAATCAACAAGCCGAGGCCATGTTGCGCCTGAAGACGCCGGGCCATGGCCCGCATCTGTAAAACCGTGGGGGAGGGGGTGTCGTCGATATAAATCGGCAGGCCCCTAATACGGCCTAAGGCGGCTTGGATTTTCTCGAAGTCATTGCTGTCCTCGCTGTGAGAAAGTTTACCGGTTCGCATTTTCCAGAGACTAATCCCGGCTTCGGCTGCTAAAACCCGATCAATGACTTGATCACGCGACATTTCTAGCGAGAAAATTCCAATGGGGACCTCTTTATTATAGATTTTGGCGACATTTCGGGCGAAATCCATAGCCAAAGAGGTTTTTCCGATAGAGGGCCGAGCGGCCAGAATAATTAAGTCAGAACGCTGGAAGCCGGCCAGATAATTATCAAGATCAACAAAGCCACTGCTAAAGCCCCGGATGTGACCATCGTCTTTGTGGAGAGAGTCGATTCGCTCGAAGGCCTCTTCGAGGGCCTTGCCCCCGATATGAGTAAAATCAACTTGAATGGAGCGCTGGGAGACGGCAAACAGTTTCTGCTCGGCCTCGTCAAGAAGTTCTTCCAGCTCATCTTTTTCATTGTAGCCCAACTGGGTGATGGTATGGGCGGCGTCAATCAAGTCGCGAAGAGTTTTTTTTCGACTGACAATTTTGGCATAACTGGCGACGTGGGCGGAGGTCGGGACAGAGTTAACCAGGGAGGTCAAATAGCCAACGCCACCGACGACATCGAGTTGGTTGGCTTCGCGGAGTTTGTTGGAAAGACTAAGGATATCAACCGGCTCACTTTTGAGGTATAAGTCTAAAATGGCCTGGTAGACAATCTGGTTGGCGCGGTGATAGAAATCTTGAGCATGGACGATATCGGCGACCTTATTGATAGAAGCATTGTCTAGAATAAGCGAGCCCAAGACCGATTGCTCGGCTTCGATGTTTTGAGGAGGAAGAGTATTGGGCAACTGGTTCATTGACCTTAAGTATAGAGAAACTTTCTACAACCCAAAATGACTAACCTAGGGACAAGCTGTGGAATTCTATTTTATTTGACATCTTTGTAAATAATAGGTTGAATGTAGAAAGAGAAACGGAAGGGAGTTCTTTATGAAAACAGGCAATCTGGATCGGTTTTGGATTTTCGCAGGCCTATTTTTAGCTCTTGGGGCGGGTCTTTCGATTTTAGTAAGTTATAACGAAAGGCACGGGGTTCAAGGGCAGGTTCATGTCTGGGACCTAAAGGGGCTGGATGAAGAGGGTATACGGCGAGTTATCGAAAAGGGCTTTGGCCCTTCGGACAACCCGCTTTATTTTCTCCTTTTTAATCCTTCGGGTGACTGGTCGGCAATCACTCGGCTCCTTGTCGAAAGACTAGGAGGACTTGAA
>PCXO01000005.1 GCA_002771135.1 Candidatus Yanofskybacteria bacterium CG10_big_fil_rev_8_21_14_0_10_46_23 | reverse complement strand
ATTCGATAATCTTATTAGATGAGATTGAAAAAGCTCACCCGGATATTTTCAACATTCTACTCCAAGTCCTAGATGATGGGCGCTTAACGGATGGCCAAGGTCGAAGTATCGACTTTACCAATACCATCATAATCGCAACCAGTAACATTGGTTTTGAAATTATCCAGCACGAATTGGATCAGCCGGAAAAGAAACAATTAAGCTACGAATCTTTGCGGGAGAAGCTGATGGAAGAGGTCAAAAAACATTTTCGGCCCGAATTTCTTAACCGACTTGACGAGCTGATTGTCTTTCGAGCTTTAAGTCAAGAGCAAATTAAGTCCATTGTTAAAATTCAATTAGCCGATCTCCAGAAGAGATTGAACAATTCCGGCCTAGATTTAACCATAACGGCGGCGGCGATTGAGCAAGTCGCCAAAGATGGCTATGACCCTCATTTCGGGGCGCGAGAATTACGCCGAATCATTCAACAGTCGATTGAGAACAAAATTTCAGAGCTGATCTTATCCGGGGGCGAGATGCGGGGCAAAATCGTCAATGTTGACTATCAAGACGGTAAATTTATTGTATCATTAGGGGAGGGGAATAAGAAAAAAATAATTGCCTAGTGATCTAAACTATCAAAATAAGCGGGTTATAATTATTATCGCAACTTTAATCAGTAGCTGGTTCTTTTGGGTGGCGACAAAGATTTGGATTCATAACCCCTTTCGCTTTGAGGAAGCGGAGATTTGGTTAACTCCGGCTCTATTTTTTGTCTTGCTAAATGTCTTTGTCGCTTCCGGGTTTATTCTATTGGGAAGGGATCGGGAGAGATTCATTATAGTCGGGTTGGTGGGCCTGACCTTTTTGGGAGTTTTTGGATTTGAGCCGATTTATCTTGGAGGGCTGGGAGCTTTGATTTTATTCCAATATCTGGCGATCCGAACTTTTAAACGCGAGGCGACGGATCATATAAAATTTAATTTACGCCTAATCCTTCGGCGGGGCCTGCCCTGGTTGATAACCTCTATTCTGGTGATGATTTCGCTGGCCTATTATTTAACGCCGAATGTTCAGGGCTTAGCCGGGGATCGACAACTCCCGGATTTAGCCAATCGGATCGTTATCGCGTTTACCAATGGCGGAGTTAATGGCACTATAGTTGAAAAATTTGTCGGAGATTTCCTTGATCCCTACTTTCGATTTTTCCCGCCCTTGGCGGCTTTCGCCTTGTTCTTGGTGCTTCAAGGGGCCAGTTTAATTTTTATTTGGGTTATTATCGGCTTGGCTCATCCTGTGTTTTGGCTCGCTAAAAAAAGTGGTATAATCGCAGTGCGTAAAGTTCAACGAGAAGTCGAAGAAATTTACCTCTAAAAACCAATATGGATGTTCAAAAAAACGACGGCTACCTTACTGACGAGATAGATTTTGAAAGAACCGACGGCCTCTTCGTGCCCTTGGCGATAGCCCAGAAGAGCC
This sequence comes from Candidatus Yanofskybacteria bacterium CG10_big_fil_rev_8_21_14_0_10_46_23, assembly GCA_002771135.1. Lineage (GTDB taxonomy): Bacteria > Patescibacteriota > Minisyncoccia > 2-02-FULL-40-12 > IGHO2-12-FULL-4 > 1-14-0-10-46-23. The sequence goes on along the minus strand of PCXO01000005.1, from coordinate 122,107 downwards.
CAAGAAAAAATATCAAGAAGATGATCATGGATAATATCGAGATTGTCGTAGAAGAATTACTTGAAGATATTGGAACAGACAACCTCTAATCTTAATGTCCGACTTTATAGGTCGTTTTTCTCAATGGGTAACGGGGCTAACCAACTCCTTGGGCCCGGCAATTCAGGGCGGGATTGGAAGCGGTCGGCAAGACGCAACTCTTGTCACGACTTTTAGCGGAGGAAACTCCGAGTTGCTTATCATCGGTTTTCTAGCTTTTGCTTTTTTTGTTGTCGGGATCACCCTTGGTCGGTCGCGTCTGGTGGTTGGCGTCCTGAGTCTTTATGTGGCCGCTTTTTCGGAGCGACTTTTCCCTTTTCACAATGAAATTCAAAACTCGTTTGGTGATTTGCAGACTTATTGGGTTCGAGTCGGGGTCTTAGTTATTTTTTACATACTGGTCTTTATCGGCCTAAGTCGTTCGGCGGCGGGCGCTCGATTTAGTTTGAAAGAAGCCTCCTTTTTCTCCGTTTTGGTGATCAGTATTCTCCAAGCCGGCTTCTTGGCCAGCCTCATCATGGCTATGTTGCCGGACTCTGTTTTGGGGACTCTTTCCCCGTTTGTTATCCGAGTTTTTCAAATTGAAGAGGCCCAATTTGTCTGGGCTGTGATCCCGATTCTTTCTTTCGGTTTTTCGGGCCGAGCGCGTAAGGCGAAAGATTAAGCTTGAACTCGTTCGTTGTATTCTTTGGTCCGGGTATTCACCCGGATAACATCGCCAACATCAACAAAAAGTGGAACATTGATCTCGGCGCCGGTTTCCAGGGTGACTTGTTTCGTCCCGCCGGTTGCCGTGTTGCCCTTCACCGCCGGTGGGGCCTGAGTGACTTTCAGGTCAACTTTAACCGGGATTTCGAGGCTAATTATTTTAGCATTGAATTCGAGGGCCGTGACAAGGGAATTCTCTTTTATAAAGATTCGAGAATCGTCCAAAAATTCTTCGGGAAGAAAAAATCTTTTTCTGGGATCAGATTTTTCGGCGAACCAGTATTCACCCCGACGACTGTAGAGAAAGCGAACTTCTTTTTTGGCCAGCTCCGCTTCCTCAAAATTATCCGAAGACTGAAAATTTCGATCAAGAACTTTGCCGGTCTTCAGATTTTTAATTCGGGTTTGCATGACCGGTCGCCGTTGTTGCATCTTCACGTGTTGAGAAGTTAAAACTTCATAGGGGTCACCTTCGAAAACAAAATAAGTACCGGGCTTCAGGTCGTTCATTGTTAACATATTTTTAAATGGGAATTAATTTAGACTGATTTTTTCCAATTTGGCTCCAAATTGGGCTAAGGTCTCGGGCAGTTTTTCATAACCGCGCTCAATGACCGAATTTTTGTCGCGGAGAATAGTCTCTCCTTGAGCCGTTAAGGCGGCGATTAAGAGGGCCGCCCCGGAACGAATGTCCGGACGAGCGAAAGTTTCAAGGCCTTGGAGGGGGGTTGGTCCACTGACGCGGATAACATGGGGGGGGATTTTCTTCTATTTTTGCCCCCATATCTTTGAGCGATTGGACGAAGGTAAAGCGATCGTTATACATGTACTCGATGAATTTTAGCTCTCCGTGACACTGGGTGGCTAGGGGGACAAAGAGACTCATGACATCCGTCGGAAAACGAGGCCAAGGCTCCGCTTTGATCGTAGTTAGTTGCGGGTGGATTTTATAGTTACTCTGAGAACCTTGGACGACCCAAGTTTTAGCTTGGTCATCCAGTCGGGTACTGATTCCAAGCCACTGGAGATAACGATCGATAAGTTTCAGGTTTTTAATTTCGGGGCTATTGAGGGTGATGTCGCTTTTGGTTATAGCGGCGGCAACGGCGTAAGTGGTTAGCTCCATAAAGTCATCGTCGATTCGGAATGGTTCGGAGGGCGGGCCGGGGTCTTCCGGCCAAGTGATTTTAACTAAACTTGAGCCCGATCCGTCTATCCGCGCCCCCATTTGGCTCAAGAGATTTGCTAGGGTTACAATATGGGGTTCGGTCGCGGCGCCATAGAGGGTCAAAGTTGACCCGCGGTTCAGAAAGGCAGAAATGAGCATCAAGATCTCAGTGGCGCTGACGGACTGTTCGGTTAGCCAAATTTCGCCGGGATTTTTAATTTTATTCTCATGCCGAGTGATCAAAAGAGAGTCTTGGGTTTCTTGAATTTGAAAGCCTAAATCCGAGAGGGCGATAATGTGGGCGGTTAGGGGGCGAGAACCAATTCGATCCCCGCCGGGTTTTACAAGTTTATCCAGGTTATATTTCCCCAAGAGGGGGCCTAAAAATAAAAGCGAGGCCCGAATTTTTGACATTAATGCGCCGATTTTCTCCGGGTTTAGATCGGGGGGTTTAGATCGGGGGCTTGAGTCGAGATTAGGGTCAGTTCAAGGGTGTGAGCGTCAAGCCAACGCGGTTCGATATTAAAATGGCGGATTATCTCCAGAAGAACTTGGACGTCGTTAATCTGGGGGATATTTGTGAGAGTTAACTTATCGCCAATTTTATCCAAAAGAAGCGAAGCGGTAATGCAGGGCAAAGCTGAATTTTTATTGCCATGAACCGAGATATCTCCCGCAATTTGGGTTGGGCCGGTTATTTTCCAGTTAGCCATGTTATTTTAAAAATTTTCCGATAAGCCCAGTATAGCCGTTTATAAACTCTTTTCCAGATAGGACTTTTCTACCACTAGGTTGGATTTTTTCAATTTCAATTAGATAATCTTGAGCGCTGACGGCAAGATTATCTTCGGTTCTTATTATCTGGCCCGGCTTCCCCGGGGCGATGGTTGGGGTAAGGCGGGCTTTTAGAATTTTAAGAATTTGACCCTCGGGGTCGGTGGTCCAAACTCCCGGTTCGAGGCCTAAAGCTCTAATTTGATTAACAATCTTTTGGCCGGTTTGAAACCAATCAATCCGACCGGCGCTGAAGTCTATTTTTCTTGTAAAACTGGCTTGGGCATGATTTTGAATCACGGGCGTCAATTCATTTTGGGCGTACCGCTTCAGGGTGGGCCCGATCAGCTTCGCACCCAAGGCGATTAATTTTTCAGTTAAGTCGGCCGAAGTCATATCGGGTCCGATACTTATTTTGCCTTGATCAAGGATTGGGCCGTGGTCGGTCTCCGAATCCAGCCGGATTATAGAAATACCCGTCTCGGAGTCGCCGTTAAGAATAGCTGTCTGGATCGGACTAGGTCCGCGATACTTGGGGAGAAGGGAGGGGTGGATATTAATGAACCCCCAGCGGGGGATATTCAGATAAGAATCGGGAATAATTTTTCCATAGGCGATGACCACACAGATATCCGGGTTCAGGTCGGTTAATTCCGGGAGGAAGCGGTTATCTTTTAAGGTAGTCGGGGTGTAAACGGCCAAGCCCTGATTTTGAGCGAAAACTTTGGTGGGGGAAGGGGTAAGTTCTTTCTCCCGCCCGTGAGGTTTGTCGGGGTTGGTGACGACGCCGACAATTTTTAAGTCGGAGTCGGCCAACAGGCTAGACAAAATCGGCAAACTGAGTTGCGGGGTGCCCCAAAAAACAATTTTAATTTTTTTTGACATAATCGCTGATCAACTTGCCCTGAAGGTGGTCGAACTCATGTTGGAGAACTCGAGCCAGAAAACCGCGGGCTTTGAATTTAAATTTCTGCCCGTTTTGGTCGATTCCCTTTATCATAATTTTTTTAGAACGGGGCACCTCCGTGTATAGCCCCGGGATTGAGAGGCAACCTTCTTCCAGAAGAGCTTTTTCCTTAGAGAAATTAGTTATTTGGGGGTTGATATAAACCCAAGGCACATTGTTTTCTTTGGCCAAATTCTCATCAATGATAAAAATTTGATGATTGAGATTAACTTGATTGGCGGCTAGCCCAATCCCTTCGGCTTTGACCATGGTTTTCTGCATCGCTAAAACAATCTCGACGATATTATCGGGAAGAATTTCAATTTTATTTAATTCTTGTCGCAGAATTCGATCAGGTTTTTTAACTATTTTCATAATTTAATTTGCCAGCCGCGACTCGGTAGATAGCGAAGTATCTGATTCCGCTCGCGGATTTGTTCGGGGCTGACATAGCCGGGCCTTGGAAGGGGAATCTTTAGCAAGATTTCCCAGAGATATTGGCCACGTTCTTGGGCGATACTCCCCGGAACGGGGGGGTAAAGTTTTATCTTAAAGCCTCCGGTGGTAATAATTCGATTCAGCTTTTGATAAATGACTTGGGCCTCGATTTGGCCTTTGGCTTTGTTCGGGTGGTGGAGAATCAGTCGAGTTAGATGAACAAAAGGCGGGTAGCCAAAATTCTTTCGAAGGGTCAGCTCTTCTCTCAAAAAAATATCGGAGTTATTCGTGGCAATTGCCGTAATCGCGGGGTGTTGGGGGTTAAAGGCTTGAACCACCAATCTTTTTGCCATAAGGGCCAGATTATATATGGCCTGGGCCACGCGAAGTTCCGTCTTAAAGTCAATGAACGGGGTTAAGGCGTCTGCATTCAGTATGCCAATGTCTAGGCCCTCGAGCAAGTATTTATAACTAAAGATTATGGGGCTGGCAATCAGGATCGCCCCCGGGGTCTTATTAAAGGTCGCAACGATCGCCCGCCCTTCGGCCGAGGTTGCCGAGTCTCGATTTAAGACAAAAATGGATGGCGCGGACTCGGTGCGGTGTTTAAACAGTTGGAGGATTGCCTCGTTGACCCGCCGAGCGCCGATTCCCCGAGGTTTGAGCTCGTAGCGCCCGCAGTTATCGCAGAGGCGGGGGATTTTATCCTGATATTGGCAGTGGTGACAGCGAAGATCTTTTTGGAGGTCATTTTGATGGACAACAAGGGAGGCCTGACAATGGGGGCATTTTTTAGCCTGTCCACATTTTTGGCAGACGAGACTTGGGGCGTAACCTTTCCGGGGAACAAACAAAATCGTTTGGGCTCCAATTTGAACATTTTTCAGGAGCAGGTCTTGGATTTCTCGACTCAGAATACTGAAGCTTGCTCCAAATTCACGAACCATGTCGATTATTTTTATCTTTTTATCTAAATTGGGGACAAACCAATCGGCTTTTTGGCGATGGAACAGAGCAACAGAGGGAAAGCTAGCATTGGCGATGCAGTCAGCCCTATAGATTTGAGCGAGATACTGAGCCAGCGTGGGCGCTTGGTAGCGGGGGGTACTGTCTGATTGGTACATCTCGTGGGGGAGGTCATCAATAATTATCAGGCCAAGCGAGTTGAATGGGAGAAAGAGGGCGTTACGGGTTCCGATTATAAGTTGGGGAGCGTTATCTTGAATTTTTGACCAGATTTTAGCGTAATCTTTATTTTTTAAGCCACTGTGAACGATTATGGGATTGAATTCGGCATAGGGCGCTAGAAAATAATCGAAATAACTCGTTTCCGGAACCAAAAGCAGGACTTGTTTTTTATTTTTTAAATGTTTCCTAATCTCTTTTTGGTAGTTCTTGTAGTGATTTTTGAAATTTAAGGTTGGGATGACTTGAGTTTCTCGAGAGGGAGCTTTAATTAGCGGAGTTTGGGCCGATTGCTGGTAACGTTTGATAGACCAGAAAGGAGGGAGGACGTGTCTTAAAACCAAACCAAGCGGGGCGGCGTAAAAATCAGAAAGCCAGAAGGCGGTTTTGATTTGGAGAGGGTTCAAAAGAGGCTTATCGAAGATAACGCGACTAATCGGTTTAACCGAAAAATCAGATTGTTTTTTTAATTCCAGCTTGGCTTTTCGGAGGCTTTCGGAACCCAAAACGATTGCGGGTACTTTCCGATTTCTCAGGGGGACTTCAATCAGGCTTCCGATTGGAAGAGTTGTCTTGAAAATATAGGTCAGAATCTGAGACTGATTCTTGGGGATAGCCACTAGGGGGGCGATTTTTAAGACAAACATGGTATTTATATTCTAACAGTAATAAAGCAAGAAGTCGGGATTTTTCCAAGGAATTCAATGTGATAGAATGAGCTCATGGAAGTAAGAGTTCGCGTCGCGCCATCACCGACAGGTTTCTTGCACGTTGGAACCGCTCGAGCGGCCCTTTTCAATTGGCTTTTTGCTCGAAAGCATGGGGGAAAATTTATTTTAAGAATTGAAGATACCGATCGAGAACGGTCCAAAGAGGCTTTCGATCAGGATATTCGAGATGGGTTAACTTGGCTGGGGATCGAGTGGGATGAGCTTTATCGCCAGAGCGAGCGACTCGGGGTTTACCGGGATTATTTGCGAAAATTGTTGGAGGAGAAAAAAGCCTTCTGGTGCTATCACACCAAGTTTCAACTGGAGTCAGAGCGAGAGGCCCAAATGAAAAACAAAGAGGCGCCTCGACATATTTGTGAGCATAAATTAAATCCCCCCGAGGAGAAAATCGGCGGAATAATTCGTCTTAATGTTATGGGTAAGAATCGGGCTGAGGCGGTTGTTTTTGAGGATTTAATTCGAGGAACGGTGGAATTTAAACGAAACACGCTAGGAGATTTTTCCATTGCTCGAGATCTGGACGATCCCCTCTATAATTTCGCTAACGTTGTTGATGACCATGAGATGAATATTAATCATATCATCCGGGGCGAAGATCATATCCCCAACACGCCGAAGCAAATTTTAATTGCTGAGGCGCTTGGTTTTTCAATCCCATTCTTTGCTCACTTGCCGTTGATTTTAGGGGAAGATCGTTCGAAACTCTCAAAGCGGCATGGCGCGACCGCGTTGAGCGATTATCGTCAGGCGGGTTATTTGCCGGAGGCCCTAATCAATTTTATTGCTTTGTTGGGCTGGTCACCCGGAGGGAATAAAGAGATTATGACGCGCTCGGAGATGGTCAGCGCGTTCTCGTTGGAGGGGATTCAAAAGGGCGGAGCGATTTTTGATTTAAAGAAGCTTCGCTGGATGAACTCGGAATATATTAAAAAAATGCCTCCGCAGGGTTTAATTGAATCCCTAAAACCGACCGCCAAAGATCTCTTTAATGATGGGGGCGAGATTCTTAGTAAAATTATTCACCTTGTGCAGGAAAGAATCGAGGCCTTTTCGGATCTGGGAGAATTCCATTACTTTTTTCGGGAACCAGAAATTACTCCCGATTTATTGATTTGGAAAAAATCAGATGCTCAGGGAGCGAGGAAAGCATTGACCTATATCGAGGCTGTTTTAGAAGACGCAGATAATTTTGAAGATGAGAAACTAAGAAATCGGCTAGACGCTATCGCCGAAAAAGAATTTGAAGGGGATCGGGGGGCGGTTTACTGGCCGTTTCGAGTAGCCTTGAGTGGTCAGAAATTTTCACCCGACCCGGTTGAGATGGCTGTGATCTTTGGCAATAAAAAGACCCGCGAACGGGTCCAAAGAGCGCTGACCCAACTGGGTTGATTAAGCGATAATCAACCCGATGTCATACATGATCCGGGGATAGATCATCGGAAGTGGGGGATTCTTTCCCCGCTTCCGATGAGGTCTTTTCCCCTTCTTGGTCCCGCCCCCGTCTAACGGGGGAGATACCCGAATAGGGCCCAAGCCGAAATCGAATAGCATAGTGCACCTCCTCCAATGGACTACAAAAAGAATAAAATTAAATTGAATATATGTCAAATCAGACGAGTTTTTAGTCTGGGGGCAATTTTAATTTTATTATTTTTGGGATTAAGCGCTCGGGCGGCCGATAATCCGAATCAGCGGATTTTAGATTTAAGAGAACAAATCGCCGAGCTAGAACGCCAAGCGGAACAGTACAAAAAATCCATCACCACCAACCAGAAAAAAGCCCAAAGTCTTGCTCGGGAGATTTCGATCATCACGGATCAGGTTCGACGTTTGGAGACGCAGATTGTTTTAACGGAAAAACAAATTGATAAAACCGGGGTGGAGATTGAAAATGTTAACGCGGATATCTTTGATACCCGCAAACGAATCGTCAATGAGCAGGAGGTTTTAGAGAATATCATCTCGATAATTAACCGTCGGGATAAAGAAAATGTTCTGATGGTTCTTCTGAAAAATAATGATCTCTCGGATTTTTTTAACGAGATTCAAAATACGCGTAACATTCAAGAGCGTCTTTCGCTAACACTGGGGGAACTAAGGGTAAATCGAGAAAGTTTCGAATCGCAGAGAGAAATTTTAGAGGGTAAGAAGGCCGAGCTTCAAAGTTTAAATCAATCTCAAACTTATCAACGATCAGGCCTTTCCAGTACCCGAGTGGCCAAAGACGATCTTTTAGATAAAACAAAAGGCGAGGAGGCGCGCTACCAATCCTTATTAAGTGAGATCGAAAAGAAAAGCGCCCAGTTTTTTGATGAACTCCAGGCCCTAGAACGTCAAACGATAACTTCGGGGGCTTATATTCTGCATGTTACGGCCCCGGGCATTCCGGCCAAGGGCCCGATTTTTTCTTGGCCCCATGACGGTGTTTTCACGCAGGGCTACGGTTTTACCACTTTTGCCAAGAGAGGGGCCTACGGGGGCTCTCCACACAATGGCGTTGATGTCTCGGGTGGTTTTGGAACCCCCATCGGTTCAATCGGAGCGGGGAAGCTGTTGGTCAGTGGGAAAAGCGATGGCTGGGGGAACTGGGTGGCGGTACAACATGATAACGGGCTGGTTAGTATCTATGGTCATATGCAATCCCCGACGGGCCTAGCTAACGGCACGCGGGTCGAGCGGGGGAGTATTATCGGTTTTGAGGGTTCAACGGGCTTTTCAACCGGCGCGCATGTTCACCTTTCTCTCTACCATGATTTCTTCACCTATATAAATAAAAATAACGGTCAGATCTATTTCAATTATTTTGAAGGAACTTTGAACCCACTGGATTATTTACCTTAAGTCGTGCTTTTTACCCATTGTGATAGAATGAGGGAGCTATTATGCATAAAAATGTCGTCGTTATCGGTGGGGGATTCGGGGGAATTCAAGCCGCCAAAACGGCCAGAAAAAAATTAGGTTCGGGTTTTTCGGTTGCGGTGATTGATCGTTCTCCGGAGCATCTTTTTTATCCGTCTCTTTATGAGATTGCTTCCGCCAGTTTGGTAGATAGGGGAGAGACCGATTTTGACAAAAGTCTCTACGGAGTGAAATTACGAAGCTCCGTTTCCATATCTTTCAGTCAGATATTTTTCGGAACCGGAATTGATTTTCTGCAAGCTCAGGTAAAAAATCTTAACATTGAAAAGCGAGAAATCAGCCTGGGGAGTGGGGAAGTGGTCACCTATGACTATTTAGTTTTAGCGCTTGGGGCGGAAAGGGCCACTTTTGGCATCCCGGGGGTTGAGGAATATGCTTATGGTTTTCACTCGATTAATGACGCTTTGTTAATTCATCGAAGGATGCATCAACTCCATGAAGCGGCCAAGAAAAGCGGATTTTCAAAACCGATTAAAATTGTTATCGGCGGGGCCGGCTTCAGCGGAATCGAGTTGGCGGCCGAGATGGTCTGTTGCAGTAAAGTTTTTGGTCGGATGTGCGGGGCGGATAAAATCTGCACAGAGATTACCCTTGTTGAGGCAGGCAAGATGTTGACGACGATTTCAAATCGAGAGCGGCAAATCGTTCGGCAACGTCTTCGGGAGCTAAAAATAAAGGTTTTGGAAGACCGGCGGATTAAAAAAATAACCGCGACCAGTTTGATTGTCAATGAAGGGGAGGAGATTGAGGCTGATTTGATCATTTGGACAGCCGGCGTCAAGGCCTCCACTTTCGTCTCTAATATTATCGGACTCCACACGGATGATCGGCAGCGAATCATCGTTGATAAATACCTTCAGGCCAAAGATGCTCCGCGCGTTTACGCTATTGGAGATAACGCGGGTTTCATTGACCCCAAAACTCAAAAGACTGTCCCGGGGCTGGCTTATGTCGCCTCGCAACAAGGCAAAATCGCGGGGTATAACATCGCTTCGGCCCTGACTAAGGCCGATCTGAAAAAACAATACATCCCGGAATATGACGCTTGGGTTTTACCCGTGGGTGCTAAGTACGCGGTTGCCCATCTCGGGCGATATTTATCGGTGGCCGGTTTCTTCGGTTGGGTGATTCGGATGCTTATCGATCTCAGATATTTTGTGACGATTTTACCTTTTTTCGCGGCGGTCAAGTTATTCTATCAAGATATTCAGTTATTTATTAAAAACGATAAATAGGGCTACATGTCAAGTCAGAGTAGGGGAGGGGCGGGGCTTCCCCGCCCCCCGTTATTTTTCAGGAAAGATTTTTTTTGTCTTCGATCAGTGGTTGTTTTTGACGGGGTGATGGGGAACTAGGGGAATAAGGATTTTTTCAAATTAAATTCAATTTCTCAAATTCTCTTATTTCTTAAAAAATTGATTTTTTGGAGAAGTCCCCGAGTTTTTTAAAACGAAGAAGGCCAAGGGGCCTTGGCCGGACAGATCAGAAGAAAAAAGGATGTGAGGTACAAGCCAGGGCCTGTTAATCGATCCTAGGGCCTTCTAGGGGCCACCTAAACCAAGGGATCAAATTGAGGGTCAAGAGGTTTGGGGCGGAATAAACGTCGCATAACCTACATTGTGCGACGCCCAGTTATTTAATTGGGCAGGATCCGCTAGGCCTCGTCTAGGATAACACGATCATTGAATCTCCCCCGTTCCGTGGCTTTCTTCTCTCGAATCTGGTCAATTTTTGACATATCGAATTTCTTATATGAACCAATCGCATCTACCACCTCAAGAATTGTTCTCCTAACTCATCACCGGGGGCGTTCTTCCCTCGCGTCCCGGGCCTCATTTTTATTTGGTACAATTACCCGCTAGCGTGTATCCCCTATTTTGAGCTTCAAGCTCATTAGCGAAATAAATTTTATTTTCTTCTTTGATGCTTTTTGAACCCGAGCACCAGAGGAAGTGATATTTAGTTGAATTTTTGGAGACGACGACTCTTAAATCAAGAGCGGGGGTTGATATGATGGGGTTTTGGGGGCTGTCTTTTTCGGTGAGATCCGGATTGGAGTGATAATCATAAATTTTTATCGAGTCCTGAATTCTTGCCGGGCTCTTAATTCTGCCGATTTGAAAGGCGGTAAAAGCAAGAAAAAACATCACAATTCCCAAGACAAAGGTTTCCTTGTTTTTTGATAAAAACTCCGGCATCGTGTCCTTATAGCCAGATTATATTATAAAATTGCTTAACTTGACATATCCAATCATTTTTATAGAATATTATCTAACCAAGAGCGGGAATCTCGAGGTGAGCAAAAGAGATAATGCTGAGAGTGCCCGCAACTATATAATCTATGGCACATACAAAGGCCAAGGCCACGACCAAAAATAATCGCGATTCTCGTCCAAAATATCTGGGGGTAAAGCTTCACAGTGGGCAAATCGTTAAGCCGGGTGATATTATCGTTCGACAACGCGGGACGCGCTTTGTCGCGGGCTTGGGAACGAAGCAAGGCAATGATGACACCATCTTTTCGACTCAGAACGGTCGGATCGAATTTATCTCAAAAAACAAAATAAAATTTGATGGCCGAAGAAAAATACTCAAATTCGTTAAGGTTGTTCCGGCCGAGACTTCCGGAATTTAATTTATAATCCCCCTACTCTTCGGGTTGGACGTCTATTTTAACAACAATTTTGGAGTCCTTGTCTAATTCAACTTCGAAGGTTGACTGACCGAGGGTCTTAATCGGGCGTTCTAATATAATCATCTCGGGCTCAATCGCGTAGCCTTCTTTTTTGAGATAGGCAGAAAGCTCTGCGGGGTCAAGACCGTCATAAAGGGTCCCCTCTTCGTTGGCTAGCCGGTGTATTTGGAAAACAGCCTCACTCAACTTTTGGGCAATAATTTTATTTTGAGCCGCCTCTTTCTCAAAGACCTCCCCTTGTTTCTTTTTTAAGGTCGCGACCTTTTCCAAAGCCTTGGGGGTCGCTTTTTCGGCTAAATTCCGGGGGAATAGAAAGTTGCGAGCATAACCGCTAGCAACTTCTTTGACATCCCCGATTTTCGCAACATTTTTGATATTTTCTAAAAATATAACCTTTGCCATAGTTTAAGGGAAATTATCACAGATTTTTGATGAGGTCAATGGCGGACTCCAATTGCGGATCGCGGTCGTTTTGAATATCTTCCAGCGTTCGCTCAACGGCCAGCGTTGGTTCGATTCCGTTATTGTGAATAGAGCTTCGATTCGGAGTTAGCCACTCGGCGATGGTCACCTTCAGCTTCGATCCGTTGTTATCAAGCTCAAAAAGACTTTGAACCGATCCCTTCCCAAAGGTTTTTTCGCCGACAATTTTTATATTGCGGTTATCTCGAAGCGCCCCGGCAAGAATTTCCGAGGCGGAGGCGGAGCCTTTATTTGTCAAAATAACCAGGGGGAGATGTTTTAGACTTCCGATATTACCTGATTTTATAACGGTTTCTTGGCCATCGCCAAAGCGTTCAATGACAACGGGCTGACCTTCGGGCAAAAACCAAGAGGCAATATTAACGGCTGAATCCAATAATCCGCCCGGATTATTTCTGACATCAAGGATGATTCGGTCGGCTCCTGATCGTAAAATTTCTCGAGCCACTTCTTTAAAATCATTGTCAACTTTCTGATTAAAGGAGAATATCTGTAAATGCGCGATAGATTTATTTTCTCCGACAAACTCTAACTCTACGGAGGGAATTTCAATTTGATCTCGAACTATTTCAAACTCAAGCGTTTCGGGGGCATCTTCTCGAGCTATGGTCAGGGTCACTCGTGTTCCCCTTCTTCCGCGAATCAGGTCAATTGATTTTTGGAGGGAAAGATCGATCGTTTCGGTATCGTCAATTTTTATGATGATATCGCCGGCCTGAAGGCCAACTTTAAAAGCGGGGCTATCTTTTAGGGGGGCGATAACCGTCAGACGATCATCTCGGACCCCAATTTCTATCCCTACCCCGCCGAACGAGCCTTCTAAGTCTTGTTCAAATCGTTTGCCGATTTCCGGGTCAAGAAAATTAGTGAAGGGGTCGCCAAGAGAATTGACCATTCCCTCAATCGCCCCGTAAACTAAGGCCTGCGTGTCAATGTCGTTTCGATCAATATATTTTTCCTGGAGGGTGTTCCAAGCGTGCCAGAAGATACTAAAATCAACCGTTTCGGGTTTACCCAGCTCCTTATTCTCGAGGGGACGAAAGCCGCCAAGGGTGGGGCCAGCTTGGAAATTGTTGTAAAAAAAGCCTCCCAAGAAGCCGATAACCAAAAAGACGCCGGCAATAAAAAGGTGCTTATTCTTCGTTTTTAGAGGAGAAGGGGGAGTATTTTGCGAATCCATATTTACGGAAATATTTTATAGCGCTTCGGACATGCCAGCGAGTTTCTTTTCGAATTATAAAATCCAAGATATCAAAACCGGCCTTTGAGCGTTGCTGGTGATAGTGGTAAACCTTTGCGGTGGGTAAATAGGTAACCGTGTATCCATTTTCCCAAAAGCGACGCGCCCAGTCAACATCTTCGAAGTAGAGAAAAAATTTTTCATCCATTCCCCCGACTTTTGCCAAAGTTTTCCGAGGGAGGAGAAGGATCGAACCCATAACCCAATCGGGGTGTTGAATTTTTTCCGGATCAGTTTCGGCCATTAAGAAGTGTTGAACTATTTTTTTAAATTTTGGGAGTCGGCCCAAAATGGTTCGGCGCGCGATTATGGTCATTGGGCGATAGAATCTAAAATAAGAGTCTTGTTTTTGCCCGTTGAAACCAAGCAGTTGCGGGGCGACAATTCCGGTTCGAGGGTGGTTCTGAGCGTAATTAAGAAGCAAATCGATGGCTTCGCGATTCAGAATAATATCGGGGTTCATGACTAAAAGGTAGTCCCCTTGGGCGGAGTTCAAACCGAGGTTGACCCCCCGAGCGTACCCGAGGTTTTCTTTGACGGGAATCAATTTTGTTCCCGGGAAATTTTCTAAAACAACGTCCTGAGTTTCTCGACTGGTTTCAGAGTCGACAACGATAATTTCATGGAGGGACTTATCAAGACCGCAGTTTTCAATGGAGGTTAAACATAGTCGAAGGAGCTCCGGTGATTTATAGTTGACGATAATTACGGATAACTTCATTTTCGTCACTATACTCTAGCTAATTTGACAAATCAAGTTATTTTCAACCCTATCAGATTATGTTTTTAATTGCCGTGCTGATCTCTTTATAGTCATTTAATTTGGGGAGGAGGATGTAGGCGCCGGTTTCCGTAGTCTGGTAAAGAACATTTTGAGTGGTTAAAACTAATTGTTTGGGGGGCTTGTTCTGAGAGTTTAGGGATTGACCCAGGCTGATTATCTCGGGGATATCAAAAATTCCCAAATCGGTTTTAAGGCCATCACCGAGGGCCAAGGCCAGTTCCGTCACTTTCTTTGGATTTGACAAAAAGCCAAGTTTTAAGGCTTTTTCCTTTATAGCCAGAATGATTTGCTGTTGCCGGCGAGCCCGATCGAAGTCGTTGCTACTAAATCGAGAACGAGAATAATAGAGAGCTTGTTCGGTATTGAGATTATTTTCTCCGGCCGGCAGAAAGAAGGGTTCGCCCCACTGGATTTTTTCCTCAAAAGGTACATCTAGGGTGACGGTAACTCCGTCAACGGCCTCAATAATATTACCAAAAGCCGAGAAATCAAAGACCGAAACATTGTCGATATAAACACCAGTTACTCGGGAAAAAGTATCTTTGGTAAAACTAAAAGCCCTACCGGCGATAACGCCTTGTTCATAAACTTCGTTAATCTTTCCCTGGAATCGATCCGTCAGATTGAGATAGAGATCTCGGGGAATTGAGACCATGGCGGTTTCTCCGGTATTTTTATCAAGGCTAAACAGAATTATAGAATCGGTCAGCAATCCCCCGTTGGGGTCGTTTACCCCGCGAATTCCCAAAATTAAAACATCAAATCGATCCGCCTCTTTTTTCGGCAACGGCAGGTCTTGCTCATCAATAACATCGCGGAAGTCACCGAGGGTAATTATCGTCCCTTGAAAATCAGAGGGAGGACTATTCAGGATGGTAATCTTTCGATAGGCTAACCCAAAGTTAATTGCGTAATAGCCAAAAATAATCAACAAAACCAACCCGCCAGAGACGAGAAGTTTTTTGCGATTGATCCGAGTCGGTTTAGCTAATTTTTCTTGGGTAAAATTATTTTCCATCTTTTATTCAGGGTTTATTTAAACCAAATTAAAATATCATCGGCTGATCGGCGGGCTTTTTTCATAATCTGGCGGCGACTTCTAAGAGCTCGAGGGATTAAGCGAACCAATTTCGGAATCTCTAGTAAGACCTGTGGCTCAAAGATTAGGGCATAACCCAAGACCGCGATTTCTCGATATAAAATTTTTGGCAAATGGCGAAAGACATTCTTGAAATGATCGTTTTTTATTAAGGCGAGGCGGATATTTCGCCAGTCTAAGCGTCTTTTCCGAATCGGGATTTGCTGACGTTGTTTAACTCGGCGCAAATAGTCGCGCCAATTCTTGCGAATACTGGTGGTGGTCGAGCGATGATGCCAGCCAATCACCCCTGGAGCAAAAATTTGCTTCCATCCGAATAAGTTGATTCGCCAACCCAAGTCGAGGTCGTCACCATACCAGAACATGTTCTTATCAACGATCCCGTCTTCCAGACGACAATCCTCGAGGGTTTTTTTCCGAAATATCGGAGCCGCGCCTTCGACGGCAAAAATCTCCTTTTTAACTTGGAATTCGGGTTGATCGTTCTGGCCATGGCCGATATTGACAATCCGCCGATTTTTAAAAATTTCAAATCCACAGGTGTCGATTCGCTGAGTCTTTCTTATTCTATCATGATTAAATTCGAATTGATAAAGTTTGGGCTCGATGGCCCCAATCCGATTATCGTCCTGAAATATTTCTACCGCTCTCGCGATTGCCTGCGGATCTAAAATAACATCCGTCGACAAAACCATGATGTATTCCCCGCTGGAATAATCCCAGGCTTTTTCCTGAGCGGGCCACATGCCGTAGTTTTTATCCAATTGAGTTATCTTAAACTCGGGAAAATTATTTTTAATAAAGTTTTGGGAGCCATCGGTTGAACCGTTATCCCAAATTTGGATCTCTAAATTTGGATAGGTTTGGGCTTTGACTGCGGTGAGGCAGGGACCCAAAAAAGGCTTTACGTTGAAAGTGACAAGATTAATTGAAACTCGGGGCGCTCGGGTAGCTTCATTTGACATAATGTTTAAGCTAACGTAGCATAACCCCAGCAGTTTTCCAACATTTAAACATTCATCTAAACATTTTACTGGAGGCGAGAGGTTATGGAAAAAAAATTGCCTCGAGTGGGATGTAGCCGAGGTTTCCGGAGCGATTTGGCGGCCATTCAAGAGGCCACGGCCTTGACGCGGGCTTTCCTAGAGACCTTCTTGGGGATAACGGAAGAGGAAGAATCTGATGGACTGGGGCTGATCTTTAGGATCGGTCTTTCGGTTGATGAGCTGATTACCAATGCGATCAAACATGGCAATCAGTATCAACCGGACCGACGGGTTAACTTCGCCCTGTCCCTTCGCTCAAGAGCCGTGGTCGTGAAGGTGGACGACTTTGGAGCGGGCTTTGACCCGAGTCAAGTTCCGGATCCTTGCACCCCCAAGGGCCAGAAAAAAAGCTCTGGCCGAGGGCTGTTTTTAACAGAAAGGCTCGGGGGTAGGATAAAAACCCGAAGGACTAAGAATTTCTTTCGGGTGACTGTTGTTTTTCTTGTCGACTGACAGACTCGAGCTGAGGTTCGGGTCTTTTTATTTTTTCATAGAGACTGAAAATAAGAGCGGCGTGAACGGAGAAAATTAGAAAAGCCCGCTCGTCAAACAAAGCCGCGTCAGTCAGGAGGTAGGCGAAAATCCAAATTAGATAGAAAAGGACGCTCCCCAGATAGATTTTAAGAAAGGGCCGGCGGGTTTTTTCAAAGGCCCGGATTCCTCGAAGTAGCAGGCTCCAAAGGAAGGCAAGGGCAACGAACAAGCCAACCAGGCCGATTTCGGCGGCAATATTTAAATAAAGGTTATGAGCGGAGGAGCCAGCCTTGGCCTGATCAATATCTTGGTCAAGGACGACCGGAAAATTTCCAATCCCCACTCCGAGGAGGGGCCGGCTATAAATTGATTTAACGGACGCCGACCAGATCTCAAGGCGATCGCTGTTCGAGGTTTCTCCAAAGTCAATGATTGATCGGATCCGTTGCCGAAGCAGGTCGTTGTTGCCTTTGTCCAAGAGGAATTGATTCGAGGTTAAAATTGGGTTGGCGATCAAAAACAAGATGAAGAAAGCGATGGAAAATAAAGAAATGTAGCTAAGTATTTTTTTAGTCGGGATATCGCGAATCTTTTTTCGGATGAAGGGTAAAGAGATTAGGGGGGCGAAAACGGCCAGCCAAATTCCCCGGGTTCCACTCAGAATTATAGCAAGATAAAATACTGGTAAAAATAAAATCCAAAGCGAGGCGCGCCCTCGAACCAACTCTCTCAGGGTCGTCGCTCCTTTGACAACCCGGGTCAGCGCTAGGGCCAGAATCGAGGGAATGGTCAGAAGAACAAACATGGGGAAGGTGTGGGAGTCGGGGAAAATGGAAAACATTCGCAGAGACAACTGTGGCCCGAAGTAGGCGAACCAGGTGTTCCCTTCAACAACGATCCGGGCCCAGAAGGAGCCGTACCAGGATTCTTGGATAAATTGCCAGATTTCGATAAAAGCAAAAATATCGAACCAATAGGTCATCGCCAATTGGATAAAACCAAGAGCGACAACAATCACTCCGGGAATAACGAGGTTTTTTATTAGGCGCGGGGCAAGGTTATCGGAGCTTCGGGCGAGGTCAAAAATAACAACTCCGACTAGACTGAGGTTTACCAGGTAGATGATTCTCTTTATCCCCGCAAACAGATCCGTTGCCGTCAAAAGAGACAATAGGCTCATAAAGAAAAATATTGCGACCGCGGTCGTGATCTGGTGGCTTAAAAAATATTGGATCGGTCTTTTAATGAGGTGGCCTAGCTGTTGCCGGATTAATTGAGAGATATCTTTTGTAAAGAACCACTTTAGAAAGATAAGCCCGGCGGCGAAGCGCCAGATGTTAAAGGAATCAAAATAACTCGTGAACGGGATAGCAACAAATAAAGGGATCGACCGAACGAAAAAAACCAGAGCGTTATCTAAACTATCAATTAAAACATAGACCGAAACCAGTCCGGCTAGAATTAGGATTAACCAGCGCGGTAAAATTCCGCCGGCAACAAAGACAACCAAGACCAGCTGAATAATAAAGACGATGTTTAAGAGTAGTGGCGATTTTTTAAGCGTTTGCATTTTTCTCGAATAATTTTAGCATTATATCCGCATGGCGCTTCCATGTATAGTAGTTTACCCGGCCTTGGCCAATTTTGAGCTTCTCCGTTCGTTTTTGAGGCTCCGCCAGCGCCCTCTCTAGGGCCTGACGGATACTCTGGGGCGTTATTGGATTTGAGACAAAAAATGCCGAATTTTCGAAAATCTCTCGAGTTGTCGGTGTATCGGCGACAAGCGGGACGGTTCCGGATGCCAGAGCTTCCAACGGCGGTAAACCCATGGCTTCCGATGAGGAAATATAGGCAAAGAGGGTCGCCTTTTGGTAGAGGTTTTTTAATTGCTTGTCCGAAACCGAGGGGTGCCAAGCAATTCGGTTCGGGCCGATCCGCTTTTCAATTTGTCGGATCAGGTAGCCGATAATGGGTGGATTGTATTTATCGAAGCCAATGGCCACGAAATTAAGATTCGGGTGTAGGGGCGCGAGCGCCTCAAAGGCGAGCAGGGTTTCTTTAAGGTGCCGCCTCGGGAAGGCTTGTCCGACGTAAAGAATGAAATTCTCCTTGGTTTCAGTTGTCGTTGGCTGAAAATCTTTCAAATTAACTCCCAGCGGGGCAACGGCAATCTCGAGTTTCGGGAGATTAAAAAAAAGACTGACTTCTTCTCGCGAGGCCTCTGTCTGAGTTACAATCTGGGTTGCTCGCTTAGCGGCCCAATTACTGAAAAGTTTATAGCCGAGGCGGTATCTTAGGGGGAGGCTTCCTTGGGTGTACTCGTAGTAGATATCGTTGGTTAAAAGGACGATTGATTTTCCGATGAAAAAGGCCGGGAGCATAAAGCCCGCGAAAAAAGTCACATCAACTTTGTCTCGCCAAACAAAAAAGGGCAAGGCAATATGAAAAAAGATATTGAAAGAGGGCCGGAAAAAGGGTAGGAATTTAGGCAATCTGGCAACCTGGCAGATAAAGATGGAGTTTTTTAAAAAGGGAATGTCTTCCGGAATTCGCCCCTTAAAATAAAGATAGAACTTGTATTCCCCCGCTAACTCAGGGCGATGGCTGATTTCTTCAAGCAGATTGAAGACATGCCGGCCAATCCCCGCGCGCTCGTTTCCTTGGGCATCTTCCAGTTTATGACAGTCGAGACCGATTCTTTTCATAAAAAAGTTTTTTTAATCTGCCCGAATCTTCCCAAATAGAAATCGATTATTCCTTGTCGAATTGCTCGAGCGGTTTGTGATTTTTTGGGCTGAAGAATTGACTTTATAATTTGCTTTGAAAATTGCCAAATAGACCAGAGTGGGATTAAAAGACTTAAGCCCAAGGGCATATTTTTGGCTTGGAAAAGAAGCGCATTACGATAATGATAATAAAGCAGTTTATTTTCTCCGAGTCTTCCCGTACTCGCGGAAACAAAGTGTTGAATACCGGTATTTGGATCAATTCCGATTAAGAAACCAGCTCTTTGGGCTCGAAAGGAAAAATCGGCGTCTTCAAAGTAGAGGAAGAATCTTTCGTCCAATAACCCGACTCTTTCAAAAACTTCTCTCCGGATTAACATGGCTGACCCGGGGATATAGACAATCTGGTTGGTCGAAGCGCTTGGCTTTGTTAGGTGCTTGAGTTCACTTTTAAACCAGTTTACTTGGCCCCCAAAGGTTTTCTGAGGACCTTCTTGACTGACTGGTCCGACGATTCCCAGTTGCGGGTTGGCATTCAAAGTTTTTAAAAGTTGGCTAAACATCTCCGGAGCGACCAGAACATCATTATTCAAAATAAAGACAGCCTCGACTCCTTGAGACAGGGCTCTCTTTATGCCCAGATTGTTGCCCCCCGAGTAGCCACTATTCCCCGAGCTCTCGATCAATTCAATTTCCGGCTTATCCGAGATGAAACTTTTCAGGTTACCCAGATGCTCGGGGTTGGAGGCATTATCAACGACGATAATTAAATCGGGTCGAATTAAACTCTCAAGAATCGAAGCCAAACAGGCTTTTGTGCTTTCGGAGTTATTGAATTGCAAAACAATGACGGCAACTTTTTGAATCGATTTTATTTTATTCACGAGCAATTTTATCAACCAAAGCCTTAAATTCAGAGTGAAACCTTTTTACGGTAAAGCGATTGGCTGTTTTCTTGATCAGCTCGGGGCTATAAGTGGCAAGATTTTCACTGAGTCTTCGAACGCCATCGGCCAGAACTTCCGGGGTGGGGCTTTGGAAAAACTCGCCGTTAATATTCTCTAGGATATATTCTTTGGCGCCTCCCCGATTCAAGGCTAAGACCGGTCGGCCATGAAACATGGCCTCGATCGGGGTCAGACCGAAATCTTCTTCTTGAGGCATGATAAAGGCTAAACACTTACTATAATAATCGTGAACGGCGGAGTCATCAAGGAAGCCCAGAAAAGTTATATTGGCTCCGGATTGCTTCTCCAGGTTTTTGCGCTCCGGGCCATCACCAATTATAACCAAATTATGCCCAAGTTTATTAAAAGCTTGAATCGCGATGTCAATGTTTTTGTGAGCGTAAAGGCGGCTGACAATCAGATAGAAGGGTTGTTGTTGCGGATGTTGATTTTGGGTCGGCGGGATAAAATCAACCGGAGGATAAATAACCTCGGAATCTCGTCGGTAATATTTTTTTATTCTGGCTTGGACAGTTTTTGAGATGGCCACCATGTAGTCGGGTCGCTGAGCGGCCTGCTGGTCCCAAAACCGAATAGTGTGCTGGGCCAACGCGCTAATCAACCCGTAACGGTTTTGTCTCTTATATTCGGCGTGCCAATCCCATAGAAAACGAGTCGGGCTGTAGCAGTAACAAATGTGTTTTGTCTGGGGGTCGGTAATGACCCCCTTTGTAAAGGAGGCGCTTGAAGAGATGACAATGTCATATCCGCTTAAATCAATTGATTCAACCGCGGTGCCCATTAGGGGTAGAAGAGTTCTGTAACGGCGCCCTCGCTGAACTGATTTTTGCAGGAACGTCGTCTTTATTTTAGCTTGAGGGAGAAATGCGTTGGTAAATTTTTCACTTCGAAAAAGTGTAAAAATCGGGGCTTCCGGAAATAACCGATGCATTTCTCGCAGGGTTTTTTCTGCTCCGCCCAGAGCCATTAGCCAGTCATGGACAAGTGCAATTTTGAGCTTAGAGGCCATATTATTTTTTCGAGACGATATTACGTTTATAGACATCGAGGCTATCCAAGACGACTCCGGTCCCCTTGGCGACACAAAGAAGTGGTTCATCGGCAATCTGGGCCGGTACGCCCGTAACTCGAGTGACGAGGGTGTCGATATTTTTAATCAGGGCGCCCCCGCCGGAAATCATAATCCCCTTATCCATAATGTCCGAGCAGAGTTCGGGGGGGGTGTCCTGAAGAACATTTTTTACGGTCTGGATTATCTCCTGAAGTTGCTCCTGAATCGCCTCGGTTATTTCATTGGAGGTAATTTCAACAATCTTTGGATAGCCGGAGGTTAAATCTCGCCCCCGGATATTTATTCGTTCTTCCTGTGTTTGTTTAACGGCGCTCCCAATGGCGATCTTTATTAATTCGGCCGTCCGATCCCCAATCGCGAGGCCATGATGCTTCTTAATATAATCAACAATAGCTTGATCAATTCTATTCCCGCCGATTCTGGCCGAAGACGAAGTCACAATCCCGCCGAGGCTGACAACGGCAATCTCCGTTGTCCCGCCCCCAATATTTAAAATCATGTTGCCCGAAGGACTGTTGATTGATATCCCGGCCCCGATGGCTGCCAAGACCGGCTCCTTAACGAGATAGACCGATCGAGCGCCGGCATTTATGGTTGCTTCAATGACGGCCCGTCTTTCGGTGGAGGTAATCCCGGCCGGGATGGAGACAAGGACCTCGGGTTTGAAAATGTTAAAACTGCTACTGGCTTTTTTTATGAAGTAGCGAAGCATTGCTTCGGTTACTCGATAATCAGCGATGACGCCCTCTTTCAGGGGTCGAGAAACAATAATACTGTCCGGGGTCCGACCAACCATCTCCTTGGCTTGATCCCCCACGGCCATTATCGAATTATCCAAAACAGAAATGGCAACCGCGGAGGGTTCGCGGATAACGATACCCTTATTAGGTAAAAAAACCAGAGTGTTGGTCGTCCCTAAATCAATGCCGATTTTTCGGTTAAACATAAATTGGAGGTCTTATTGCGTCTCCACCCTATCATTTCGACCCTAACGAATCAAATTATATCCAGAGGCCTTTATTTGAAATATGCATAAATTTATGGCATAATAAAGTCATGGAGAAAAGAAGTCGAAACATCCTATTTTATTTGTCTCTAGGGGCCTTTATCCTCATCAGTATCGGCGTTACTCTATATGCTCAGGGCTATGTTTACAGTTTCGCCGAGGGAAAGATTGTTAAGACCGGGTCAATTCGAGTCAGTGCCCAAACTTCCGGCAAAGTTTTGTTTGACAATAAAACTCAGAGCTCCCTCTCCGGGCTGAGTGATGTTTTTGAAAAGGGACGTTTACGTCCGCGGGATTATCAAATAAAAATAACTAAGGATGGTTTTTATGACTGGGGGAAAACGGCTACGGTTCGGGCCGGCGAATTAACCAATTTTCCCTCGGTTTATTTGGTCACAAAAACTCCAAAGATTGAAATAGCTTCCGTCTCGGACGAGTTGGAATCTTTAGCGGAGGTCATTGACCCAAATTCCGGGACTTTTGAAACGATTAGCCAAACTTTGGCTGTTGAGCCAAAGGCCGTAAAGAAGGTGGAGCGTCTGGGGGGAGTCGATATTGTTCTGATTAAAACCGCCCGGGGAGGCATTTTATACAAACTAACCGGAGACAATCTTGAAGTTATGGAATCCGGCGTGGATGATTTTGTTATCAATAAACGAAGGGATCGAATTGCTTGGCGAAGCGCCGATCAGGTAGGGGTCATCTGGTTGAAGGATACTTCTTATCAGCCGATTCACTTGGCTGGAGATGAAGAAATAATTTTGGAAACCTCTTCGGAAATAGACGCGCTTGATTGGTTCAAGACGGATGACCATCTTTTTGTGAAAGCCAGGAACAATATTTTTTTCGTAGAGCTTGACGGTCGAAGTAACCGGAATGTTTATACTGTATTTACTGAGGCCAACATAGACGAAATTAAGTCTCAATCGGATGGTCGCCTCCTGATTAAATTCTCGGATAAATATATCTACTTAGAAATCTAAAAGCCTTATCGCTTGCTCCACTGCGGCGCTCGGCGAGCTTTTTTAAGGCCATATTTCTTCCGCTCTTTAATTCGAGAGTCCCGTGTTAGAAAACCGGCCCGGCGCATTTTCTTCCCAAAATTGTCATCAAATTTAACTAAGGCTCGAGAGATGCCGTGCCTAATCGCATCGGCCTGTCCTCGGATTCCCCCGCCAGAGACTTTAATGATGGCTTTAAATCGATCAATTGATTTGAGCCTTTGGAGAGGCGATTCTACAATTTGCTGAAGTTCCGCCTGGGGAATATATTCCGTGTGGGGCTTGCCGTTTATCGTTATTTGCGCCTGCCCCTCCTTTTGGGCGTCAGTGACCTTTTGGGTGATAATTCGAACTCGCGCCACCGATTCCTTCCGTCGGCCGACAGCTTCATAGTATTGTTCATCGACTTCGGGGGTCGCCCCTTTCTCCTTTTTTGTTTTTGTCTTTTCTTCAGCCATGTTTATTTTATAATTAAGTTTTTAATAATTTCGCTCCGGAGTTTATTCTTGGGCAACATATCGAAGATAGTCTTGGTCAGAACTTTTCTAGAGTTTTTAGACCATTTTTCATCTAGGATTTCTTTGGTAATCCCACCATGATAACCCGAATAGCGATAATATTTTTTGGAGGTAAATTTATTTCCGGTAAATTTTATTTTGTCGATATTCTCAACGACAACCTGCTCTTTGGGCATTATGTGGGGCTGATAGGTCGGCCGAGTTTTACCAATTAAAATCTTGGCCACCTGGCTGGCTAACCTTCCAAAGCTTTGGTTTGTTGCGTCAATGTTAGTCACATTCATAATCTTAGGAGACGAATTCAATTATGGCTCGTTCCGAACCATCACCTCGTCGCGGGGGTAACTTTGTGATTCGGGTGTAGCCCCCGGCTCGATCTTTAAATCTTTGGCCTAGGTCGTCGTAGACTTTTTTAGCGGCTTTTTCGGGTAGCTGGGTAGCTAATTGTTTGCGGTTGGCTAAGGTTTGCATTTTTCCCTTAGTAATTAATTTTTCCACGAAAGGTCGCAAGCTCTTAGCCTTGGCAAGGCTGGTCTCAATTTTTTCTTGCATTATAAAATCACCGGCCAAGTTTCGGATCAGGGCAATTCTTTGGTTCCTAACTCTCCCGAATTTTCGACCTTTCTTAAACTTATTCATGGTTATTTCTTCGCGGGCTTCTTTGTTTTGGGGGTCTTTTTCGGCTTTTCTTCCGCCTCGACAACTTTGGCGGTGCTGAGTTCTTCTCCTACGATAGATTGAAATCCATTTATCAAAAGATAGCTTGCCCGTTGAAGCGCTTCTTGTGGAGAGATCGTCCCGTCTGTCTGGATATCGAGCATCAGTTTGTTGTAATCGGTCCGATCACCGACTCGAATATTTTCAACTTTGAAATTAGCGAATTGGACCGGAGAAAAAATTGCGTCAACCATAATGACCCCAACACTCAATTTTTCTTTCTGCTGTAACTCTGCCGGGACGTAGCCCACTCCCCGCTCAACGGTTATTTCCATATCTAATTCCGCTTTTTTGTCGGTAAGGGTGGCAATAATTTGGTCCGGGTTAGCGATCTCGACATCGGCAGTGGTTTCGATATCTTTGGCGGTGACTTTCTTTTCTCCCTTAGCTTTAACCTTGAGGGTAATCGGTCCTTCCGTAAATAAATTCAATCGAATTTGCTTTAGATTGATGATTATCTCGATAACGTCTTCCATTGATCCAGCCAAGTTTGAAAATTCATGGTCAACGCCCTTAATTTTGACGGAGGTTATCGCCGAGCCATCTAGGGATGACAAAAGAACTCGACGAATCGCGTTTCCGATGGTCACGCCATAGCCCGGGTAAAGGGGCGAAATTTCGAAACTGGCCGTATGGCCACTTTCGGAGATTTTCTTAAATTTTTCTGGTAGCTGGATCATAATTATTTTTTGCTATCGGAGTCTATCGAGAATAGAACTCAACGATAGTCTTTAAATCATTCTGTTCTAATCCACTTTCTTCTAAATTTGGAACGCCGGTGATCGTTGCTTTTTGAGATTTTGTATCGACATTCATCCACGACGGGCAACTTATCTTTTCAATCCAATCAGGGACTAAGGTAGAAAAGAACTTAGTCTTCTGGCTCCCCGGTCGAATAGAAATAATATCCCCTTTCTTTACTTGGTAGGAAGGAATTGAGACCTTTTTCCCATTAACTAAAATATGGCCGTGGTTTACAATCTGTCGAGCTTGATCTCGGGACTGAGCGATGCCGGATCGATAAATAATGTTGTCGAGCCGTTGTTCCAAAGACCTTACCAGTAATTCAGCCGTTTCCGATCGAGATTTCATGGCTTCATCAACATAGCGTCGGAATTTCTTTTCCATGAGGCGATAAATGTACCGGACTTTTTGTTTTGTCTTAAGCTGGGTTCCATATTCAGAAAGTCTTCGCAGGCGCTTGTTCCCGTGCATTCCGGGAGGATAGGGTCGGCGAACCATTGCCGCTTTAGGCGAAAGAGAACGCTCGCCTTTTAGGGAGAGTTTCACACCGATTCGGCGTTCTAATTTTTCTTTGGGTCCTCGATAGCGTGCCATAATATTTATTAAATCTTAAACTCGGCGAGCCTTTCGGGGGCGGGCGCCGTTGTGGGGCAAAGGGGTCTCGTCGCTAATTTCCGTAACTTCTAAGCCGGCGCTAATCAACCCCCGGATAGCGGCTTCTCGACCGGGGCCAACTCCGCGAACTCGAACGGCCACCTCCATTAATCCAGAAACTTTTGCTTTCTCGGCAGCGTTCTGGGCGACGAGGGTTGCCGCGTAGGGGGTTGATTTTCGAGCGCCCCGAAAACCTAGATTGCCGGACGAAGACCAGGCAAAAACTTCGCCATTTGGGTCGGCGATAGAGACGATGGTGTTATTAAAAGATGACGAGACATGAACAATCCCGCGAGTAACTTTTCGCTTGCGGGCTTTTTTGGAGACTCGAACATTTTGTTTTGAGACGGAGCCTCCTTCTTTTGTGACAATTCTTTTTTTACCCATGATTATGTTTTCTGAGCGGTCGGTTTTCTACCCGAACCGGCGGAGCGACGAACGTTACCTCGAATGGTTCGCGAATTGGTTTTGCTTCGGCCATGAATGGGTAATTTTTTCGTGTGTCGGGAGCCGCGCCAAGTATTGATATCGCGAAGTCGTTTTATACTATTTGTAATTTCCCGTCGCAAGTCTCCCTCAATCGTATAATTTCTATCAATCACCCCTTGGATCGCGCTGACCTCATCGGCGGTTAAATCTTTAGTGCGTTTATTGGGGTCGATTTTGGCCGTTTTCAGTATTATATTGCTGGTGACATTGCCAATGCCAAAGACATAAGTCAGGGCAATCTCTATTCTTTTTTCTTCGGGGATATTAACCCCGGAAATTCTTACGGCCATAAATTAATTTAGCCTTGACGTTGTTTATGTTTCGGATTTTTACAAATACAGTAAACC
The DNA here is from genome assembly GCA_002771135.1 of Candidatus Yanofskybacteria bacterium CG10_big_fil_rev_8_21_14_0_10_46_23. Classification (GTDB taxonomy): domain Bacteria; phylum Patescibacteriota; class Minisyncoccia; order 2-02-FULL-40-12; family IGHO2-12-FULL-4; genus 1-14-0-10-46-23. The sequence goes on along the minus strand of PCXO01000005.1, from coordinate 95,136 downwards.
TTCCCGTTTCGGCGGACGATTTTGCATTGCTTACACATCTTTTTAACGGAAGTCCGTACTTTCATGAAACAAAAATCCACGACGACCCGAATAGTCAGAAGTGGTTAACACAATTAAATCGTTATTTTCGATAAACGATCCTCCCTTTTGTCTGATCGGGACTTAGTTCTAGTTGAACCGTATCCCCCGTCAAAACTTTGATATAGTTGAGGCGCATCTTGCCGGACAAGTACGCGAGGATTTCTTTGCCACCCTCTAATTCGACTATAAATTTTGTATCTGGCAGGGTTTTTGTAACGACCCCCTCGACTCGTTCCTTGTTGTTTTTCTCAGACAATTTATTAAATAATTACCGAAGTATCCTAGCAGTTAAAGCGCCCGACGTCAATCTTTTTGGGAGATCGGGTTATTCGTAGGATATTTCTACTTTTACTTTATTGGGGTCCTCGGGGATTCGCTTGACCCAGAAAGGCGACAAGATAATTCGAGCGGATTCAATCTCTTGGATTTGATTAATGACTTCGCGGATCGCGGCTTCCCTTAAACCGATTAATTTCTGAGTGAGGATTTCGGTATCTATCCGGACTCCGGCTCTCCCCGTTACCTTCATGGTGAAGTCCAGGGTTTCATTCTCCTTGTCAATTTTTGGATTTTGATAGTCAATATTTAAGGCGGATTTGACCAGCTCAAGATCGCCGGTTTTTTGAATAAACTGATCAACCAAGGCGATGGCGTCGTTTTCTCTAAAGGCAATTGTGGCGACTCGCAAAGTTAAAGTGAGACTAACTTCATCGGTTGCTTCTCCGACTTTGTGACTGAATGTTTTTTCAATTATCTCGGGCTCAACAGAGTCAATGACCGTTAGTTCACGGGATTGCCCGGTGACGGCTTGGGCAACTTCACTCTTTAATTTCGATGAAAGAGTGGTTTCAATTTTATCTAAATCACTTTGTGTGACGATGTTGGCAAGACCGACAATCCCCCCCGAGAAGGAACCATTTGGGGTGGCATAGAACTTATCGAATTTGTCGCTCCCCTTGAATCCCGGAATGGTCAGACGGCCTGAAGCGACGTTATAATTTTCTCCGGGCTGATCCGCGATTACTTCGATCTCAATTTTCCCCGGTTCAACTATTTTCCCGTCAGAAACTTTTGCGCCGGGGACGGTTATCGCCTCGGGCGTTCTAAAAATTAAGCCGTCGGTGGTCTCAAAGCGAGTCGTCGCGACCAGCCTTTGAGGCTCCGTCCCCGACTCGTTAAATACGGTTATTTTCCCGCGGGCTTTTTGAGAAACCTCTTTTTGACCACTTGCCTTGATTGTCTCTTGTCCCGATTTTTCAATACTGAAGAATTCTCCGGGAATTGTGTTAAAAGAAGTGTCCACCCGGCTAAATCGACTTGAGGTGCTGGCATCGATTTGAAAATCAAGTTGTTGGGTTTTGGGAGTAACGATAACCTTGGCCTCGCCAAAGGTGCTGTAGATTATTAAAGCTAAAACGATTAAGGCCCCGATAACAAACCATAGAATGCCCCGTTTCTTTTTAGGGGGCGAGACTTTTTTGGATTTTGATCTTAAATTGTCATCTCCGTTGCTTTTTTTATAAAACCGTCCCAGCCATGCCTTTGACATCTTGTCGCGCTCAGTTTCGATCAGCGCCTTCGGCGAGTATTTTTCTCCCGGTTGCGGTAACACGGCTAGAGGGACAGACTCTCTTTTAGCTACCCCCTCCTTCTTGATTTTTAGCGACCGATCCCCCTGATTGGGCGGAATAATGTCGGTCATCCCGGCCCGAGAAGCCGCCAATTGGGCAACCGCCTCGGATTCATTTTCAGGCGAGTCAATAACCGCGGGCTCACTGATACTTTGCGGATCATCAAAGTCAGTTTCTTCAATAGGTGTATCTTCGCCAAATTCTTCCTCCAATTCCTTTTCAACCTCAAAACTAACCTCGGTGTCTTCTTCCTGTTGCTCTTCGACCTCATCGTCGATCGCCTCAAGGGTCTCTTCTATCTCCGATTTTGACTCGACAGTTTTTTCGTTAACTTGAGAGGGGACAAAATGAAATCCGAACTCAGTCGCGACTGTTTCTAGATGGTGACCGCCCATTATGGTCACATTTTTTTTCTTCTTGTCAGCGAGCGATTTTAATTCTTCAAAATTAGTCTCTTCGGCTTCAAATTTACTTGATTTCGGGAATATAAAAATAACTTCATCCGCCTCGGCGCCCTTTAGTTCTGCCATTACCTCTTCAAAGGTATCACTCTTTAGAACGTGGATAATCTTGGTGGCCATAATTTACCTTTAAATTATAGCATGGGCTCTTGAAAACCAATCAAAAGCTTATCCCCAAACAAAAAACGGCCGAAGCCGTCTACTCCCTTTCTTTATTGTAAAACAGCTTTGATCCGGCGGACACCCGCGCCCACCGATTCTTCTTTCTTTATCTCAAAACTACCTAGTTTCGAAGAGTTGTCAATGTGGGGCCCCCCGCACAGCTCTTTGGAGATAATCTCTCCCGAGTTGGTTGCAATAGTATAAACCGTCACCCGTTCGGGATATTTTTGTTTAAAAAAGGCCAAGGCTCCGCTTTTTATGGCCTCGTCATAGCTCATCTCTTGTTTGGTTACTTTGAGTCCTTCTTTTATAAAATGGTTAACATTCATCTCGACGCGCTCCTTTTCTTCATCAGTTAGTTTACGCTCAAACGAAAAATCGAACCGAAGTCGGTCCGCGTTTATGTCGGAGCCTCGTTGTTGGATGTTCTCCCCCAATACTTTTCGAAGGCTGGCTTGGAGTAAATGAGTTGCCGTGTGGAGTCGCGTTGCTTTCTTTAATTCGATCTCATCGCCGGCTTTCAGCTCGCCGGTGTCTAGAATCAAACCATGTCCGCCGAACTTACTTTTTGAGTTCTGGCGAGAAAGTGTCTGGTGTTTTTTAAATTCAGCCCTAAAAACCCCGTATTCAACCGCTTGTCCTCGCTCTCGGGCGATTTCCTCGGTCAATTCAAATGGGAAGCCGTAGGTCTCGTAGAGCTTGAACGCGAGCTTTCCGTCCAGTTGTTCTACTTTGGTGATTTCCTTCAAGCCCTTTTCCAGAGTTTCATTGAACTTGTTGACTTCCGCGAGAAGTATTTCTAGGTTGCCATTTCTATTTGAGATTAACTCTGGATAGAGATCGCCATAATGTTCGGCGATAATTCCAACCAGATTTTTCCAGACAACGAGATCCTTTATCTGCAATTGATGTAACTGTAGCGCTGAACGTCGGATGAGTCGTCGGAGAACATATCCCGCCTCTTTGTTCGAAGGCACAATGCCATCTTGAATCATGAAGACAGCCGCCCGTATATGATCGGCAATAATTCGTAAAGGAAAATTATTGGCCAGATAGTCTACGGAAGCATTAGCCCCGAGCCGTTCCAGCTCTTTGATAATTGCTTCCAATACTTCAACCGCCTTGAAAATATCAGCCTCGTTGTTAACAGCCATGGCGATACGCTCTAATCCTCCTCCAAAATCGACATTTTTTTGGGCGAGCGGAACAAACGTTGTTTCATCCTGTTTCAAATATTCCATGAAGACGCTGTTCGCAATTTCAACGTATCGGCCACAATCACAATTGACATGACACTCCTCGCCAAATTTTGGATTATGCGCAATGTCGCTAAACTCGTAGAATACTTCGCTGTCCGGACCGCAGGGGTCGCCGATCGGGGTTGTCGCCGGACCGGTTTTACCCCTGTTCCACCAGTTCTTTTCACCTCCGTAAAATGAGATGCGTTCTTCCGGGACGCCTAATTCTTTCCAAATCGCGTAAGATTCAGTGTCCTTAGGAAGTTTAAACTGATTATCGCCTCCAAAACACGTAACATAAAGTTTGTCCGAATCGATCTGTAATTCCTTAGTCAAAAATTCGTACAACCAAGTCAGTTGTTCTTTTTTGAAATAGTCACCGAAAGACCAATTCCCCAGCATTTCAAAGAAAGTTGTATGACGACTATCGCCTACCTCCTCAATATCAACTGCCCGGAAACATCGCTGAGAATCAACGATGCGCCTCCCAAGGGGGTGTTCTTGCCCCAGAAGATAGGGCACCATGGGTTGCATTCCCGAAGAGGTAAATAACGTTGTGGGGTCATTGTCCGGCACAAGCGAAAACGAGGGCACGATGGTGTGGCCTTTTGCCTCGAAGAAGTCGAGAAATTTCTGGCGAATTTGAGCACTTTTCACAAAGCCAGTATAGAGAAATTGTCTTTTTATTGCAAAAAAGAAAGACGGGCCTTTTTTATTTGATCAGAATGGCAATATTGGCGATCAAAAGGATGAAATCAAATTCCCAGCCGGTAGTTTGCCCGCTAGAGAAGGGGGTCTTAAATTTTCGAATTTTAAAGAAAATTGCGCCGATCATTACAATGGCCAATAAAAGGGCGGAAAAACGAATGAAGAAAGTTGACCCAAAGATTAGGCCGATTCCTCCGAGAGTCTCGACTAAACCTAAGATTAGTACGGCCGTTAAGGGCATTTGCATCATTTTGCTAGTTTGGCCTAGCTTAATAATTTTGGGTAAGCCGTGATAAATAAAAATGATCCCAACTCCTAATTGAATTAGAGGAAAGGCGTACCTGCTGAATTGTGCCGAGATATTAAAAATTTCCATATTTTCTTGGCCTAGCCTCGGATAACTTTCAGAGGTTTAAACTTATGCCACTTAGTGATAATAGCCGAAGGCGGCCAAAAGAGCAATTAAGGTGCCCCCGGCGATAATAGTGGAGATTAGCCAAAAGAATATTTTCTGAAATTTCCGAATTCGTTTTAAGCGCTGAATTGCCTCTAGGCGTTCTTCCTTCCTTATCTTTTGGCGAATCTTCTTGGGTAAGTCCCAAAGTTTTTTACTGAACTCAATTTTCATTTCTCTTCTACTTTATCAAATGGTTCAATAAAAATAAAAAAGGCCGTTTCGCAAACGGCCTTGCAACTCATTATTCTGATCTAAGTCGGGGGGGGCTAGTTTAAACTCGCGAGGGCGTCATCTAGGCCTTCAAAAGTATCAAAAGTCATCGCCAATTTTGTAAAAGTAAGGCTGTCAACCTTCTCCCGAGACATGGCATATATTTTAATCTGACCACCGTTGTTTGTTGTGGTTACAAAGGCCCGTACAAACTCCCCAATTCCACCGGAATCAACACATTCCACCCTACTCATATCGAGCAAGATTTTTTTCTTCTTATTTATCAAGAGGTTCAGAACTCTATTTTTGAACTTAGTCGATCCACCTTCAGAAATAGTTATTCTTTTGTCCAGATGAAAGACGGCCACATCACCGTGCATTGTAACTGAGGATCTATTCTCCATCTGCGTATCCCCCCACTCTAAAAGTTGTTAAATGTTTGAAAGTTCCAAAAATAAAATACCCCTTTTATCCAAAAGAGTCAAAGAAGCTCTCGATGATTCTCTCTTTATAATTTTTAGAGATGTTTTCGGCAAAAGGAGGTTGGGATTTTTGTTTGCAAAAATTTTTGTCTGGGGGTTTGCTTGGTGTGGGATGTTGCAACTGCAATATTACTTCACTCGACAAATATTAAATTCACCCCAACCATTATAACTGCCCGGATCACCCCCAATTAAACGACACCAGGCTGAATTAAAAACTATAGGATAAACTTTTACAAGATATTGCTCCTCAGGCCCGGGGCAATAATCACTGCAAGCGAAGTGTTCTGTCACCATAATTCTAGGTAAAATAAAAAGCGTAACTACTAAAGTGATTAATATCCGGATAATATTTTTTTTATTCAAGTTTACAGGCTTCATGGGGTGATCGATGGGATTCGAACCCACAACCACCGCTGCCACAGAGCGGTGCTCTACCATTGAGCTACGACCACCATTTTGATTTTCGACCTGTCGGGCTGGTCGGATTCGAACCGACGACCTCCTGCTCCCAAAGCAGGCGCGCTAAACCGCTACGCTACAGCCCGAGGGAACTATTTAAATTTAAGCGGAATTTAGTATAACTAAATCTAAATTATTTTACCACGCTTTCCATTTACCGGCAATGTCTTTCGTGGTATAATATCCGAACATGTCCCGGTAGCTTCCCCCTTCTCCGCCAGTCGGCGGATTCGGGGGGCAAGCGTTTTGATTATTAACAATTTATATACTTTAAATGGGAGTCATGTTATTCAAAAAATATATGTCCCGGTAGCTCAATCGGAAGAGCAACAGCCTTCTAAGCTGTCGGTTGCAGGTTCGAGTCCTGCCCGGGATACAAGCGACCGAAGGGGAGCGCAGTACTCGCGCCACCAGGCGCGGGTGCAAGTTGTCAGAAATCGGTAGTTCTGCTCGCCCCACTGTTGATAAATAAAAGTTTTCATAGCATAATTTCAAGATATTATTTGGCGGGCCCAAAATTAACGGGCCTGCCTCGCCGAAGCCTCGAGATTTTTATGGGGCGCAGGCGGGTGTAGCTTAATGGCAGAGCTCTAGCCTTCCAAGCTAGTGATGAGGGTTCGATTCCCTTCACCCGCTCCGGGTTAACAACCAATTTATTGGTTGTTAAAGGAATCGAAAAGCGGAGCGATGTTCCGTCAAAGGGTGGAACAAGCGAGCTGGGGTCGAGAAAATCTTGAACGGAAGTGAAAGATTATTCGTGACCGATTCCCTTCACCCGCTCAAAATTTGTTCCAAATTTTGAGCGAGGTCCGCCCCAAACGGGCGACCCGCTCTCAACAGATTAGTGTTTTATATTTATATCCTAAAAAGCAATAAGGATAACAAAACTTATGTCGGCTATACAAATAATCTGGAGGAGAGGTTAAAGAAACATAATTCGGGACAAGTAAAATCTACTAAATTCAGGCGCCCATTAGATCTATTGTTTTCTGAAGAGTTTAATACATCAATAGAGGCAAGAAAAAGAGAACTATACTGGAAAAATGGAGGTGGGCGAAGAAAGCTCAAACAAATCTTACGGACAATTTAACCTATGGGAAAAAATACTCATAATAGCCATTGTTTAAAAAGAAAATCAGATTTTATGTGGTAAGATCGAAAAAGGGCCGAGGTAGCTCCCACCTCCGATTGAACTAATCCCCAAGCTTCGGCGGGTCAGACTTCGCCCGAGGCTTCGCATGACAAGCAAGGTTATCTTATTTCCGACTTGTCCTCCGAAGCCTCCGGCGAAGGAGGAAGCTTTGATCTTAATCAAAGCGAGATGGTGCCGATGTAGCTCAGTTGGTAGAGCAATACTTTCGTAAAGTAGAGGTCGTCGGTTCGAATCCGACCATCGGCTCCAAAATTAGACGTTTTGGTTTTTAAAAGAGAGAGGGAACGTTTGACAAAAATTATTTTTAGAACTTTAATAGTTAAATCTTGGTAGTTTATTTTTTGAAAGGAGAATAAGTTGAGTAAGAAGTTAAGTGCATTTCCTTGCGTTCCGAGGCGAATTATTTCTTATTTTGGTGAGATTAATTTCGAAACGGCGGGCGAGTTCCTTGAAAAAGCGCGTCAACTCGATCAGGAGAATAATGATCCAATAACAATTTTGATTGATCTCAATGGCGGGATAGTTCGCTCAAGCAGGGCGATTTTTGAAACTTTAACAACAGTTATAAAATCTCCCATTCAGACCGTGATAACCGGTTCGGCTGAATCTTGCGGGGTTATCATCTTCCTTTCTGGCCAGAGGCGTTGGATATCGCCAGGAGCAAGAATGTTGTTTCACCCGATAACAACCGGGACAACTCGAGGTCTAAATATCGGGGATTTAAAGCATTATATTCGAGAACTTGATCGTGATAGTTCTTGGATGTCTCGATTAGTTTGTAGAAAATCGAGACTTAAGAAATCTAAAGTAAAAAAACTTATCTTTGAGCCAGGTGAGAAGGTTCTATCAGAAAAAGAAATTTTGAAATCAAAACTAGCTCACGGCTACTGGCCGAAGCAAAGATAATTTTTTTAAGTCCGTCCACCCCACTGATTGAGTGGGGATTTTATTTATTCTAATCAAAAAACCTCCGTTTGATACGGAGGTTTTTTGATCTATCTAACCGCTGTGAGTCTTTACTCGATCGCTTCTTTCAAAACTTTGCCCGGTCGGAATTTAGGCATTCGCTTGGCGGCAATCTGAACAGGTTCACCGGTCGCAGGGTTTCGACCCATGCGGGCTTTTCGATCATAAATTCGGAAAATTCCAAAGCCGGTGATGTTGACCTTGTCGCCTTCTTTCATAACGGCAACAATCTCATCAAAAATAACATCGAGCCAATCCTGAGCGTCTTTCTTGCTGGCGTTCATCTTATCAGCCAGTCTCTGAACAAATTTTGCTTTTGTAACTGTCTTGTCCATAAATACGTACCTACCTTCCTCATCTTGGTTTTGACCTCGGCGAGAGAAGATAACGTTAAATTACTTTTATTGTGTAATTATACTGTATTTCTAGCACTATCTGTAGATAACTGCAACTTTTCGACTTTTAAACAGATTATCGAGCGTACTCAATTGCTCGAGTTTCTCGGATAACGTTTACCTTTATTTCTCCCGGATATCGAACCTCTTCTTCAATTTTTTTGGCAATATCCTTGGCTAATTTCATGGCGGTTAAATCGTCCATTTCACTGGGGGAAACGAAAACTCGAAGCTCTCGACCCGCTTGAACGGCGTAGGTTTTCTCTACGCCCCCGAAAGAATTGGCGATTCGCTCGAGATCCTCGAGGCGCCTGAGGTAAATCTCAACCGTGTCCCGCCGAGCGCCCGGACGAGCTCCGGAGATCGCATCTGCGGTTTGAACAATTCGGGATTCTAGGCTGGTATAGGGGTATTCTTCATGGTGGGCCTCCATGGCGCGGATAACTTCCTGATCAACCCCAAACTTTTCCAGTATTTTTCGGCCAATTTGAACATGACTGCCCTGAACTTCATGGTCGACCGCTTTGCCGATATCGTGAAAGAGGCCCGCCTTTTTGGCGATAACAGGATCGGCTCCGAGTTCCTGCGCCAACATTCCGGAGATGTGACCCACTTCAATCGAGTGGAGTAAGACATTTTGGCCGAAACTGGTTCGAAAGGCCAAGCGACCCAAAAGATAGACCAGCTTTTCATCAACGGGGCCGATGCCCAGCTCATATAAACTGGCCTCCCCGGCTTCCTTTATTTTTTTATCAATCTCGTCCGTAGCCTTGGAAACCATCTCTTCAATTTTAGCCGGGTGGATTCGCCCGTCACTTATTAATTTTTCTAAGGCCAATCGGGCAATCTGACGCCGAACCGGATCAAAGCCGGATAAAATTAAAGTTTCCGGAGTATCGTCGATAATAACATCAACTCCGGTTAGGCGCTCAATCGTCTTGATGTTCCGCCCCTCCTTGCCGATAATTTTCCCCTTAATTTCATCCGAGGGCAAAGAAACCACCGTCGTGGAAACGTCGGTTACGTGAGAGCCGGCGTAGCGTTGGATAATCACCGTGAGGATATCTTTGGCTCTTTGCTCAAGCTCATCCCGCTTGTCCCGCTCAAGTTTTTTTATCCGTTCTTGAATCTCTTCGCGGTTCTCGTCCTCTATTTTTTGGAATAGTTGAACGCGAGCATCTTCTCGAGATATTTTGGATAACGCCTCTAATTTTTGAGTATGTTGAACTCTGAGATCCTCTAATTCTTCTCGGGTTTTCGTAACGGCTCCCTCCTTCTCTTCAATACTTTTTTGATCGCGGGTAATTATTTTGCCTTTTTCTTCCAGCTCGACTTCTTTTTTAGTCAGGAGACGCTCAATTCGGATTAATTGAGTTTGACGCTCTTTCCCTTCTTTTTTGGCATCATCAAGAATTCTCAGCGCCTTATTTTTTGCCTCTAAGAGGATGTCTTGGGCTTTCGATTTTGACTCACCTAAGATGGTCTGAGCTTTAGTTTCCGCTGATTTTATTCGATGATCGGCTAGAAATCTCCGGATTATATAACCCAGAGCAACTCCGATCGCCACGCCAAAAATAGCCACAAAAAGTGGATGAATTGATCCAAAAAACATAGTTTTTGTAAAGCACCATCAGTATAAGAACTTTCTCCAGCATGTGTAATCCAAACCGATTAGCTACATGACGGATGCTTTAAGATTTAATTTATTTAACGATTTAATCCTAACAGGTCCGGGTGGGGGTGTCAAAGTAGACTATTAGGTTCATTTCAGACTATCCCTTATAATGAAAATGATATGAATAAAGGGCCTCTCCTTCTGGTCATCCTTGATGGCTGGGGGCATTCCAAACAAATCAACGGCAATCCCCTTCAAGTTGCTGACTTGAAATATCTGAATTTTTTAAAGACTCACTATCCCCAAACGCTTCTTCAGGCTTCCGGTCCGGCCGTCGGCCTAAATTGGGGGGAGGCGGGCAATTCGGAAGTGGGCCACTTCTCAATTGGTTCGGGTCGAATCATCCCCCCGTATGACACCCAAATTGACTTGGCCATTGATTCGGGGGAGCTCAAAAATTATCCCCAAATAAAAAAAATTAAACTCCATAATAAGCGGATCCATTTGGCGGGACTGTTGACCTCCGGAAAAGTTCACGCCTCATTCAGGCATCTTTTATATTTGATAGACGTTCTTTCTTTGGATAATGAAGTTTTTCTCCACCTTTTTACCGATGGCAAGGATTCCGGCTTGAAAGAATCCCGACTTCTTTTGGAAAAGTTGACCCTTCAGTTAAAGGACCGGCCACAGGTTAAAATCAGTTCGATCGTTGGTCGCAATACCGCGATGGATCGGAACCGGGACTGGCATAAAACAAAAATAGCCCTTGAGTTGATGACGCTGGGCATCGGCCAGAAGACGGACGACTTTCAAAAAACAATAGCCGAGTTTCACGCCCAAGGGGTCACTGACGCGGACATCCCGCCTCTGACCAATAGTCTAGTCGCCGATGGTCAGGTTAAGTCCGGCGATGGCTTATTATTTTTCAACTTTCGAGAGGATAGCATGCGTCAAATTGCTCACGCTTTTATTGACCCGGATTTCAACTTTTTCTCGCGACGGTTGCCGGCCGGGCTAATGATTGTCACGATGACGCGGTATTTTGAAAACAATCAGATCGATCCTCTGTTTTTACCCCCGGATGTTCCGGATACGCTAGCCCAGATTTTGGCCGATAGTAACAAAAATCAATATCACATCGCCGAAAGTGAAAAATACGCCCACGTTACCTATTTTTTCAACGGCCTGAAGGATCAGCCCCTTGATGGCGAGACCGATATTTTCATTAACTCGACAAGCGATATCGAGGCCCGGCCGGAAATGGGGGCTTCCGAGATTACCCAGCATCTTGTCCGAGAGATCGGCCGAAACCACTTTGATTTTTTTGTGGCTAATTATGCCAATGCCGATCTTTTGGCCCACACGGGTAATTTTAAGGCGACTGTGGCCGGGGTGGAATTTGTCGACAAATCAATTCAGCAACTCCACCAAATTATTTTGGAAACGCAGGGGACGCTGATTATCACCGCCGACCACGGCAACGTTGAGGTCATGACCTACAATTCGGGTGAACGGGAAACCCGCCACAGTGACAATCCCGTCCCCTTCATTCTGGCCACGGAAACTCTAAAGTACAAAAAAGGTCAGCCCGAACAAATAAGCGGGATTTTATCGGACATTGCGCCGACAATCTTGGAACTTTTGGGGATTCCCAAGCCCAAAACGATGACCGGTCAAAGTCTCCTGCCTCTGCTCAGTCGTTAATAATGGCTCCGCCCAAAACTCGATTCTCTTGATAGAAAACAATTGATTGCCCCGGCGAGGGGGATTCTTGGTTCTCCAAAAAGATAACCTGATCGTTTTTTAGCCGGCTCGCGACTAGCTTTTGGCGATAGCGGGAGCGGGTTTTAACAAGCTCGGAAATTTTTTCCTCCGGATCAATCAGAGTTAAATCCCGAATTTTTATCTCCTTTTGAATAACGGGACTCAACCCGACGATCAAAACATTTTCGGTAGCCTTCTTTCCGACAACATAATAGGGGCGGTTATTTTTGGTGGTAAAGCCGTGTCTCTGGCCAATTGTGTAAAAAGCAATCCCCTCGTGCCGACCAATGACTTCGCCTTGAGTATTCTTAATATCGCCGGGCCGGGGTTGGATATATTCTTTTAAAAATTCGCGCATGCTCAAATCACCGACAAAACAAACGCCTTGGCTGTCCTTTTTGGTTGCCACGGGAAGCTTCAGCTTCTCCGCCAGTTTCCGGACGGCCGTTTTTTTCAAGTGACCGACGGGGAAAAGAGTCATTGCCAACTCGGCTTGGGTTAATTTGTATAGAAAATAAGACTGGTCTTTCTCGGGATCGGCGCCCATGAGAAGTTGGAATTTACCCGAAGGGGATTTTTTTATCTGGGCGTAATGGCCGGTCGCGATAAAATCAGCTCCGGCTTGGCGAGATTTTTCCAGAAACAAACCAAATTTTATCTCATCATTGCAGATTATGTCCGGGTTGGGCGTCTGCCCCTTTTTATAGGCCGAGATCATATAGTTAACCACGCGGTCATGGTAATCCGCGGAGAAATCCCAAGTTTCAAATCGAATCCCCAACTTAACGGCGACACGCAGGGCGTCACGACGATCTTCTTGCCAGCGACAATGGGCGAGATTGTGCTCGGGTTGCCAAGGCTTAAAATAAATCCCGGTGACCTCGTAGCCAGCCTGCTTTAAAAGTCCGGCGCTGACGGCCGAGTCAACTCCACCCGACAGCGCGACGAAGACCTTTCCTAAAGATGGTTGTTTGGGTTCACTTACCATGAGCTTGCTTAGCGTAAATTTAGGGTTGGAAAAGGAATTCCGGAATAAACTTAACTTGATTGACTCCCGGGAATTGCTGGGCGGTGGCTTCAATCTGTTTCCATAAAATTCCTACCCGGCACGATCCCCCGCCGGTTTTATTCTCGGGATCAGAAAAATCCAAAGTCAAATCTCCGTTTCGGAGATTTGCTCCCTGTAATGTAAATCCAGACAGAGGATATTCCGTGGTAACCCCCGCGGATCTTTCCGTAGCGGTTAATTGCCCCTGTAATAATAGATTTATCGTATCTTGTATCGGGGTTTGCGAAACGGGAATCTGCCTTTGCGCCGGTACCAACCCTTGGCTTGAACACAATATATTGCCCGAAGCGTCCTTGTCGTTTTCGGCGTTATAGTAATAAAGGCTGACCGTTTGACTTGCAACGGTAAAGCGAACCGGGAGGCGCAATTCTTTATCGTTTTCAGGCAATCCCGATGGATTATCATTATGTAATATCAGCGTGCCGGTATCGGTGGCCGGGTTAATAAAATCAAGTGTGATCGAAAATGGCACATATTCAGCCGTCATCCAGTCACCCTGTGCTTGAGCGGGCTTTTGGACCAAGACTTTACCATTCGCGTCCAGTAATGTTACCGGAAAGGAGGCCTCAAAATACCAGTTCCCGCGCGCCTGCCCCGTGATAAGAAGTGGGCTGGCCACGATTTGATCCGGCAAGGGCGCCTCAACCCAAATCAGGTCGTCATAATATCCGTTAAGAATTTGCAGACTTGTTACCTTTACCACGCCGGCGCGCTCACGCCCTTCTACGTGCACCTGCTCCCCGTTTTGTAAAGGGAGAGGGGCAATATCAGCCAAGTCTAATTCCTTGGTTAGGGCCGATGATCCCGACTGTTCGTAGACCAAGTACCAGACTCCGGGTTTAAACCCCGGGTTATCTCTTACCACGTTTCCCTCTTGGGTAAAGTTCACCGGGCTGGGTTGATCACCATTAGGGGCCAAGGACCGAAAACCAAACAATAATGCCACGACGATAATGGTGCTACTGATTACGATAACAAGAATGTTTTTTGTCCGCATATATTATGTTTTACAGTATAAACTATTTTCTTTCCTTTGGCGGTCCCCATTGCCAACGAGGCTTTTCGCCCTTCCAATAACCGAAGGTGGATATCAGGGCAAGCATCAGCAGAAAGCCCAAGAGGGCCGCCCCGGGCGCGTCATCAGCCTCCCCGACGTAAATCCCGAGAATGAAAATGGCTAGGCCAATAGCCACCACAAGCCAGCCCTGCCATCGGGCAGGAACCCAGCCCCAACCGTAGAGCCGAGCTTTGAACCAATACCCCCGCGGATTGTCTTTTAAGTATTTTATGTATTCTTTGAGCATATGTTTATTTTACTCGATGTTCTAAATTTGCCCGCCCCCCTCTATTTTGGATAATGTTGCCAAGGCGAGTAAAAAAATGAAATTACGGTATCCCTTTTGATAAAAATACAAAAGATTGGCGACCATTATGAGCGTCTTGCCCGAACCGGTCGCCATATTAAACATCAAATGAATCGGCTTTTGTTTCTGGTGGTATTCTTCAACATAATAATAAAATCGTCCCAGCGCTTCTTTCTGATATTCGCGCACCGGAAAAGCCGGATTAAGATTTTTCAAAATATCCGTTTTTTCTGTGGCCTTGTTTTTGAAAACATCAGCGCCGACAAAGTTTTTGTATGAATTGAATTCGTCGTATAGCATAATCAGTATTTAAAAAAATCTTTATTTTTAAAGTTGAAATATAATATTGGAAACATAAAAATTCGATACCATTTGGGACTGGGAACAATTTTTCTTATTAAAGCTGAATTTTTGCCTTCATTAGTTTTTACTGTTAAAAATACGCAAAATGGATCATTCCCAAAAAGCTTCCCAAGTTTAATAAAATTGTTCTTCAAGATAAAGCCAGCCTCGCTTGTTCCGAGAGTACCTATACCCGCTAATATAAAAACTGGGTTCCCCGAATCTTTATCAATCGTTTTTTGTATTACTCCGGCGTCATCTGGTAAATTAGACCCATAACTAATATTCGTATTCTTTACTTTTAAGGAAGTTCCGCTTAATTCAAAAAAAATCGGGTCGCATTTTTCGATAAGTTTATTAGTTTTTGGATTAAAACCTACTGAAAATATTGGTTTTGACCAAATGCTCCAATCATTTATCAGATCTCCAATAATAATATTTTTTGTTTTTTGAATTAACCCCAAAATATTAAAAATGTCCGCAACACATTCACTATCAGCCCCTGATGATACCGGATCAATATTTAGCTTTTTCTGGATCCCAAGATGAGCATAATCTGTAGGAGTTGGGTCGGGATATCTCGCAATATACTTTTGGTTTTTATTAAAGTTCCAATCGTCATCTGCGCCAGACATCTGAGAATGAAATATATAAATAAAAGAATTTTTAGATAAATAATCTTTAAAAATTAACCTTGACGGTCTAATACTATTACACCATTTCGAAAGTTTTACCCCTAAAAAAATTACTAGTGGTATCAAAAAAGAACTAAGGATAACATCTTGCCATACCGTTTTATCCTCAATACCAGAAAAACTTAAAAAAGTTGCGACTTTATCCCACATAATTAATCTTCATAGAATTCTTTGTTTAATTTAATACCCTCTTTGCTCACCAGATATCCCCTACCCTCAATCTTGCTTAAATTTGCATAAAGCTGATTTTTATCCAAATACTCAATCAGAAATTTCTTTTGATCAGCGGTACTCAAATCCGCAAAATCTCTAGCGCTCTCGTTAGTTTTATTACTAGTTTTAAGATCGAATGTCGAGGTATTCTATGCCCACACTACTCCTGTTTTTTAACTAAATAAAGACAAGATGTCGAATAGAGTGTGGACAACTCGCTGTAGTTTTCGGGTAGTTTTCGGGATAAAATATTTATATATGGCTACTCTCACAAAACGACAACAAGAACTTTATACATTTATCGAAGGGTATATCCGAGAAAATGGCATATCCCCTACAATCAATGAAATTCAAAAGAAGTTTGGGCTTAAATCTCCGGCAACTGTCCATGAACATATCGGTGGTTTAATTGAAAAAAAACTACTCGCAAGGGATGATTACTCTACGAGAGGATTAAATATTCGGCAAACAACAGAAATTCCAATTGTTGGTATAATTGCTGCCGGCCAGCCTATCGAAGCAATTGAAAATTTTGATGCGACCGTGGCGGTTAGTAACAGTCTTCTCAACAAAGATTCCTACTATTACGCTTTGCGAGTTGCAGGAGATAGTATGGTTGACGAGGGTATCTTCGATGGCGACACGGTGGTAATCAAAAAACAAGCCGTCGCAGAAAATGGACAGACTGTGGTAGCGATCATCGATAACAATGAGGCTACACTAAAAAAAATATATCGTGAAAAAGATCGCGTTAGATTGCAACCGTCAAACCAAAGCCACTTACCTATTTATCGGAGCGAAGTAGAAATTCGAGGGATACTGATTAAAATAATCCACAAACAACCTAAAACAATCCCGGTTATTGAAAAAAATGGATTCAAAACAATAGACTTGTTTGCTGGTATTGGCGGACTCCGACTCGGCTTTGAGAGCGCCGGGTTTGATACGGTATTTGCAAATGACTTTGAACCTAAATGCAAATATACTTACGATCTCAATTTTCCAACTTCAAAACTTATTGTGGAAGATGTGCGAAAAATTGGCATTGATGATTTGCCAGAATTCGATTTTCTTCTGGGTGGCTTCCCCTGTCAGGCTTTTTCTATCGCTGGCTACCGAGAAGGCTTTGGGGACAAAAAAGATCGTGGCAACCTATTCTTTGACATTGCCAGAATTATTGAGGCAAGAAAGCCGAGGGGATTTCTACTAGAAAATGTAAAGAATCTAAAAAGTCACGACGATGGCAGGACTTTTAAAATTATTAAGGAAACACTTGTGAATCTCGGCTACTATGTAAAAGCAAAAGTACTCAATAGCATGGAGTATGGCAACGTGCCCCAAAATAGAGAGAGGATATATATTGTCGGATTTAAAAACAAAAAACATGCTGATTGTTTTGAGTTTCCCGATCCCGTGCCACTCACCACTTCGATGTCTGATATTCTTGAGAAAAATGTTGGGAGTAAATATTACTACAACAACAAGCCCCTTTTCCCGAAATTAGCAGAATTTGTAAAAGACAAGGGGCGAGTTTATCAATGGCGCCGACAGTATGTTCGAGAAAATAAAAAAGGCGTCTGTCCCACCCTTACGGCCAACATGGGGACTGGCGGACACAATGTGCCAATTATTAAAGACGAAAAAGGTATTAGAAAACTAACGCCACTTGAGTGTGCACGTGTTCAAGGTTTCCCTAGCAATTATAAATTACCCGCAATTGCAGATTCGGCACTCTACAAACAAATCGGCAATTCCGTTACAGTCCCGGTAGTTAAGGCTGTCGCAAGACAAATAATAAAAGCAATGCGCTTAGATTAGATCTGAAAGTTTTGGGAATAATTCTTCCATATTTCTTAAATTATCCCAATAAACAAACATATTGTCGTTATTAAATTTCATGCCTTTTGATGCTGTGCCAGCTGGTAAGCTTTGAAAATCGCTTCTTAGCGCCCAACCTCTTCTTTCTACCCTGATACCGCCCAAAACAGGAAAATCTGAAAATATTTCTTCGCCACGACCGCCTAAACTTCTAAAAAATCTTTGCCCTGTATTCGCTTTTTTCCAATGAACCCTATACCCAACAAAAAGACCGGCCTGCCTATCTCCTCCAAACTCATTTTTCGGAATCAACAAAAAGTACTGGACATCTTTTATTTGGACTTTAACTTTAGGTTCAGCAAACTTATTTTTGTTAAACCTTACTCTTTTTACATCCTGCCCCTCATCAGTATTGGAAGTTCCTTTATAAAAATCTCTATTTAGCTCTATATCGATCCCATAGGATTCGCAGTCCATTTTAAACGCGACTTCGTTTAACATTCCTTTTGTTATATCCATAATTGCCTCTATGTCATATCTCATTTTTCCATTCGAATGGAGTGTTATAAAATTTTCATTGATTGCTTTTTTTGCCCAATTGAATTCCTTGATAACTTCTTCTAAGGGAACCAAAATAGAATTATCAATAATTGATTGGCAATACTCAATAATATTTGGTAGGTGGGTGAATCCATGAGCAATTGAGCCCCTCCCGATCGCAAAATTTTCTATCTTGTTAGATGAATTTGCCGAACTACCGGCAATACGTTTGAATTGACCAGCGGAAACTTCTTCGTAGCCATATGGTCCGAGAATATTATTTACAACTTCAAAAACTTTTAGGGAGGAGCTATTTTTTTCAAAGTAAATAGGTTGATCATTATTTATATTGGCAATACTCTCCGGCAAGTCAATTTTTTCTTTTTTCTTCATAAATTTACTTCTTGAATACCAGCTTTTTTGCTTTTAGAAAAGATGGGGGGCTTGATCTTAGAGTAGATCCAAGGCTTTGATGGCCTGATATTTTTGGATGAAGCCGAAGGTTTCGTTATTCGAAGTTTTTATCGTCGCCGTGGGGCGATCAATTTTACTGGGTCCGCCGTTATAGATCGCCGCTCGAACCAGTTCGATAAACTCGGTATTTTCAACCACTTTCTGATCAAAGAGTTGCCGTTCGGTCGCGTCCATACCCCGGAAAACAGTCGCGAGGTGGTCATCAAAAACCAAAATAGAGGCGATGATGCTATTGAGGAGATTGGCTCGACCGCTATCCGTGTCTTCCTCCAATTCGGCTTGGGGGTAAGTCTGGACGATAGCGTCATAAGTCGTGGGTTGAATCTGGGCAATTCCGGCGGCGCCGGTTTTTGAGACCGTGAAGCGGAAGGCGTCGGGCCCATTTGTGCCCAATCGAATTAAAACGCGTTGGGCCAGTTGGCTTCGGCCCGTTTCCGAAGCCGAGAAAAACAACAATGGGTCGGTATGTTCAATCGTAATTATAGTTTTTATAAATTCGGGCGTGAGCGTTTCGGCGACCGGCTTTCCCGGAAAAGCGAGTGATTGAACTTGACGCTCGCTTAAATATTGAAAAGCTTTTTTGACGTGGGTATCAAGAGCTTCCCGCCCGAGGGCGACTATCTCCGGGGTGTGAATACTTGCTGAATATGGGACGTAGATAATGTCAGAAAAACGACCGGCGTGTGTGATATCGGACTCAAAAACAATATTTTCATTTTCCCAGATATATTTATTGGCCAAGACAATGTAGTTTCGATTGGGTTTGTCCGGATTGGAAATCTTTAAATCCGAGTTAAAACTGTTCCACCAGTTATTGGTAACAGTTAAGCGGTTGTCCGGATTGGCCGGCAAAAATTCGGGGAGATTGGGGTCATTTTGATATTTTTTTCTCAGCTCGTTCGCCTCGATTATCTCGGCTCGATCAAGCCAGTAACGTTCTTCAAAAATTTTGCCGGTCGGGACCTCTAAAATGGCCAGCGCGATTTGTTGCCGAAGAGGCTCTTCTTGAATTTGACTGGCTCTTATTTGGGAGGTGTTCGCGTAGACAATATCTAACGGTTCGGAATTCTTGAGAAGATCAACGGCCGTTTTTATCTGCTCGGAAAGATTTTCCGTTATCGAGGCGCTGGTTCCAAAAAATCCGCCGGCTTGAGAGGCTATCGAATCGTTGACATTGGTGACGAAGACTTCTCGATTCGTGGTGCTCCCAAAAGCGACCAAAGCGACGGGTAAGAGTAAGGCTAAAATAATTATTTTAATTTTATGCTTCACAACGTCGGTTCAATTTGGGCCGCTTTTTGGAGAATGGCGTTGGCGTAATAGTTACAAATTGAGCTACTACAAGTTGGGCTACCACTGATGTAAGCCTTAGCGGCGGCGATCTCGGTTTCTCTGGTTTGAGCGGCGGCTCCGCGACGCGCTAAATATAAAGCCGAGGCGATGAAGGCATCCTCAAAATTCCAAGGGTTTGCCGGGGTTCGGCCGGTTATTTTTGATACCGCTTCTCGATAGCCCAGCCAAGTCGAGGGAATGAACTGGGCCGGGCCCATCGCTCCGCCCCAACCGGCGGTGCCGTAGGGGTTGCAAGATACGGGCGTTTGCCCGGGATCAAGACCAAGCTCGTTGGTTATCTGGAGAAAGACCGGCAAATCTCTGGTCGGATGTATCCCCCTTTGCGATATTTGTCCGGTAGTGACATGTCGAGTTGTTCCGCTTGTCTGGTCAACGATGACACACTTTCCGACGTTTGCTCCCAGACGAGATTCGGTATCCAGAAGAGCCAAAAGGAAGGCCGGCCGAATGCCAACTCGCAATGCCGCTAATTCGGCATATTTGACCGCGTCCTCCGCCGTAATACCACTTTGGACCAAGAACTGGATCTCGGCTCTTAGGGCCTCGATATTTCGCTTCGATTGCTGAACCAGATCTTGAAAACGCGCCTCTTCGCCTCGGGTTTGGCTTAAAATTTTATCTTTGGTGCCCCGAGCCGAAGCGATGGCTTGGCGCTCTATTTCCTGAAAGGTTTGCAGTTGTTCAAGTTCACCACGTCTGTCTTGAAGAATCGCTTGGTCTTCTTCCAGTTCGGCTTGGATTTGGCGAATCCGATCAATTGAAATCTTGAGCGAGTTCTGCGTCGTTTTAATGGCGTGGAGGTTTGAGAAGAAGTCGGAAATAGAATCATTTTTCAGGACTATCTCCGTTAAATTTTCTGAATCTTGCTGGTTAATAACCCGGATTATTTCGGAGAGGGCTTCCTTGTGCGTCGCCATGGTGGTTTGGCCATCTTGAATCTTTCGATTAATCCCGACAATGTCACCGTTAACTCCGTCAATCGAGAGTTGAATTTGTTGAATCCCCAGCTGAACCTTGGAAATTTGAGCGTTTAATCTGGAGATCTCATTTTCTAGTGTTCGAGCTACACCCTGCTTGGCGTCGATCTGGCCCTGGAGGGCTTGTATTTGTTCTTGGAGTCTTTGAATCTCCGCTTCGCGCGCCTTGATCGCGTCGAGACTCTCGTCAGCCAAAGAAAATCCGGGGGTTAGCCCCGAAAAGATTAGCCCCAAGACAAAAAGGACGGTCAGGATAATTTTTTGTGGCCGTTTCTTCATAAAAATTTGGCTCGTTTACCACGACCATTATACTATAATTTAGAGGACGTTGCACCCAAATAATGATAATATATAAAAACCATGATTATTCGCTTTTTAGTTGGTCTCGCCGCCCTTGGTTTGGTAATCGGTTTTGTAAAACCCGACTTTATCCAAGCGGCTAAAGAAAAAACTATTACCATCATAAATCCGGCCGCCAAAGAGAAGACGATTCTTTCCGATTTTAAAAACGAAATTAATGATTTTGAAAATCTTATCCATGAGGGGAAATTTGCCAATCTCAGCCTAGAAGAACAAGCGGATACTTTAAAAAATGTCATTGATTCTTCCAAGGGTCACATCGACGAGCTGATCCAATCAAATGAGCGGGCCGACCTAACCAGTACCCTGAGTAATATCATAAAAACAATCCCCCCGTTTAAAGACAGCGCTCAATGTGTCGATCCAAACTAATATTGTAAATTTACCCCATTGTGCGAATATAAAATCAGCCTCCTAGCACCTCAGCGGTCTAGGAAGGACAGGGGGGAGTCGCGGAAGAACCTTAACCATCTAAGTGAGGGCCGATCCGCTCAGAGCGGGTGCGCGCTATTCACATAGCGCGTAGGGTTCGGCTAGAATCCAAAAAGGAGAGTAAGGTGTTTTTTCGCACCGAGCTTCCTAGCAACCTCAGCAAAAATCGGTTTCGGGTTCGAGACTCCCCCTGCTGATTTTTAAAAAAACAATAAAGAAGGAGAGATCGCAGTGTATAAAATAAGCGATTTTCTGGCGGAATTAGAGCGATCGGCTTACACGAAGCCGGGAGAGCTTAGCCTCCGACCGACATTTTCAGAGCCTCCCAAATGGGAAAGATGGGCGATCCGAGATATAAACCCCCTCAGTGGCCAAAAGAAGGTCAGAATGCTAACCGTTCCGAATGAGGCCCTCCGGTTTCTCCACAAAGGGCTCATTTATCTTTTGCGGGTCTCCAAGAAAGCGAGTTCGGCTTTACATTACGCCCGAGGCGCCCGCCCCGGGTTTTCCCATCAGAGACTGGTATCTGAACATCGGGGGAACCGGTTTTTCTATGTTGTGGATCTGAAAGATGCCTACAGTCAAGTTGACCACAGTCTGATGATCAAGATTGTGATCGAATTTCTTCGGGCAATCCCCCACTTCGAAGCTTTTTCGGAAGAAGATGAAGCCGGGGTGACGATATTTCTGGAGAGGTATTTTCTTTTGCCGGAGATTCCCGGGTTGCCCGTCGGTCTCCCCGCCTCCCCCGATCTTTTCAACGCCTATATTGGCACCCTTGTTAATTGGCGGATTTCTAAAATGATTTCCGCGGGTCATTACACCCATTATCTTGATGATCTCGTATTCTCTTTTCGATCTCGGCCTTCTCGAAAGAAGCGTCGCGAAATTAGAGAAACCTTGAAACAGTGGCGATTGCCGATTAACCACGGCAAGTGTCAGTTCAAAGATTTAAAAAAGGGGCCGATTGTAATAACCGGGATCGGCCTTGAATACGGGGGCCGGATGTTCATCCCCCGAAATTACACCCGTAAAATCGCGGGGCTGGTCCATCGAGCTCTGGAAACGCGAGATCCCCACGAGATCGCTCGAGCTCGGGGAATGGTTGGACTCGTCTTACACACCCTTAAGGTCGCGCGGCAGGTCCCCAACCAACACGAGGAAAAACTTCTCCGTTCTTTTCGAAAGTTGCAAGATGATCCAGAAAATAACCGCTAAAATCAAGAAGCGGTTTTTTGTTTGCCTAGTGGGTCTATTCTGTTAGGCTAAGCTCAGTGTACTTTTCCGTTCATTAAAAAAATCAGAAGGGATAATAACCACATGGGCAATAAAATGAAGGCGCAAGCTCGCGCGGGGTTGGTGTTCTTTAATCGCCAACGGGCGAGTTATGTTTTTGGGGTTTTGGAGAAACAGTATCGCGAGGGGGAAGGTCGCTACGGCCTTACCGTCCCTCCCGAAATTTTCTATCTCAATTCGCTAACGGAGCTAAGAGGAGATCCTCGGAAAATGGTGCTGTTTTATTTTTTCGTGGCGCTCTTTATGCGAGGCGGGATAAACAGTGATGACCCCTTTTTCTCCCTGGGGATACTTTGTAAAATTTATCCGGAGATGTTCGAGCCGGAAGAAATTATCCGGATGAGCTCGCCGGAGATCGGTCAGAAGTTGGAAGAAGCCAGCCTTATCGCTCTTGGCGGAGCGACTCAAGGCGAGTCAAACCACGGCTCTCTGGCGATGAATATCCGAGAGCATACTCAAAATTGGCGGAACAACGCCCGATGCTTGTCGGAGTATTGGGAGGGCGACCCCCGGAAAATATTTCAGGGCCAAGACAACGTTGTCTCCGCGTTCAATAATACTGTTGATCGCCATGATCGGTTTGGGGGCATGCGCCTAAAAATCTTCTCCTTGCTCGCGATTTGGTATATGGAACAGGAGTTGATTCCGAAAATGCCCTGTCCGTTGCCAGTTGATTTTCACATGATCCGGCTCTTTCTGGGGCTGGGGTTAATTAAAATCAACAAAAAGGTCTGGCAAAAATTTCAGCCGGGTCAGATTGGTTCAGAAAAAAATCGGGTCGATAACGGGGCTATATTCAAGGCTCTGCGAGGAAGACCCGCTTTTCGGGTCACGGAGCAGATCACCAATTCCATCGCGCTTTGGACGATGGGGATGATCACTAAGCTAGATCTGCCGATTTACAGCCTTTCCTACTCAATTTGGTTTAAGAGTCGAACAGATTGCTCGGCTCATATTCAATCTCAAAGTAGGAACGGGCCCAATGGCCAGAGGATGTTTTTCACCGAGGAGGCTTTGGCCCAGCCGGGTTTAATCCCAAAAAACTATTGGGAACCTTGCGCGGATTGTGTCTTTCAAGCTGACCTTTGTCGGAGTGTTGTCCCCGCCTTCCCGTATTACCGGCTGGGGTTTATCGTTCCGATAAAAAGAAAGCCATCTTTTGGTCAACAAACATTTCGAGGAATTTCTCCGTTTCCGGGCCGTCGAACGGGAAAAGCGACCCTAGAAAAGTTAGAGCGACATCGGCAAATTCTTGCCTTGGCGCCTGACGAGCTTAGAGCTCTCGGCCAAAGCCAAGGAAAGGCTTTGGAAACTAAACAACAGTTTGGGATGTTCTAAGGAGGGCCAGAAATGATAACCCAAAAAACGCTTCAAAAGGTTAGACGCGACTTGGAGCTCGTCTCCCACTTAAGTCGATATCTAATCACGATCACTGATCCCGACGGGGTTGAGATAAAGATCGCAGACTCCTCTGGGCCTCGCCTGGCCCTGATGACCATCATCGGGAGACCCCAAAAACTCGCCCCTGATTTTATCAAGGTCTCTAAAAGGTACGGGGTGGCTATTCCTAAAGTTGTTGACCTCTGCGAAATTGGGATTGGGGCCACACGGGCCAACCACCCAAACAATATGCAGGGGCCAGAGGGGAAGGTCTGGGTCCCGTCAAGGAAAAAAGTATCTTGGCTTACCCCGGACCAGTACCGCCTTGTTCGCCCGCATATTCTGGCGATGCTTCAGTACGAAGCCGATATCCAAGCCGAAAACTGGGCCCGGCCCGGTTTGGATATTGAGCAATCCAGATTCCAAGTAACCGCTCGAAGCAAGGGGCGTGTAATCGAAAGCTGGCCGAAACGCTACCCGATTTATTCCGGAAAGCGATTTTCAGTCCTAAAGGAAGACCCGCTTCTTCTGGCGGATATTTTAAGGGGGGAACTTAAAAACCCTATCTTGAACTATCAGCTCCATAAATTCTTCCTATTCTCCGACAAGGTTTATGGAATGAATCGAGGGAGCAAATTTTCCGATCCCCTCCGGTACATTAATTTAAGAAAGCTAGCCGAAAGCGTGGCTCGCTATAGCTACCTTCGGCTGGAAAACGGGAGGGTCGATATTGCTCGACACCTCTTGGCTTATATGATCCGAAAATTCGTGGAAGAGGATTCCCAAAAGTGGTCGGACTTTTGTCGAAT
Source organism: Candidatus Yanofskybacteria bacterium CG10_big_fil_rev_8_21_14_0_10_46_23 (assembly GCA_002771135.1). Lineage (GTDB taxonomy): Bacteria > Patescibacteriota > Minisyncoccia > 2-02-FULL-40-12 > IGHO2-12-FULL-4 > 1-14-0-10-46-23. Next base: position 70,229 of record PCXO01000005.1, on the reverse strand, counting down.
TTTCGACTGTGATCCTAAAGCGGACCCGATTCTGGCTTTAGCGGCCACGGCCCTCCCAGGGGCGGAAGAGCGGATCGCCGGGTTGGCCATCCGCGTGAAAAAAATCCACCCGGATCATGTGGTCTTTGAAGTTCTTGGTGAACGCGTCAAGAGCTTCCTTAGAAAATTCTACCCCATTCAATTGACTATCTAGTCGAGGCGATGGGGTTTTTGTTTTTTCGAAGAGAAGAAAGGAGAGCGATAAAAATCAGCGTTGAGGTTGCAAATGAGGTTAAACAATAGATACATAAAGCTTTAATCACAAAAATTTGAAGATAGAGTAAAACAACAGAGACGCCAAAACCGATCGTAGCTAAAATCAATAAAATCTTTTGAGCCGATCGATGTTTTTCGGAAATTAGATTTAAAATAAAAACAATCGCATAAAACAAAAGACCTATCAGAGCCAAGGGGATGCCCCCGATCACGGCGAATCGACTGGTGGTAACAATGTCACAGCCACTGAAGAAACTGCACTGGAGCGGGTTATAATTAAAATGTTGCCAAGAAAGATAGGCTGTATCGATAATCCCTAGTCCGCTGATTAAGGCAATAAATTTTGTGATTTTTGATCTCACTGCTATTATTCTAACAGAATCTAAACTAAATCTAAATCATGGAGTCAAACATTTTTCTTTATTCATTGATAAGTGTCGTGGCCGTCAGTTTAATTTCCTTAATAGCGCTGGTTTTCTTATCCATAAGTAAGTCTCGGTTAAAGCGAATTACCTTTTTTCTGGTAAGTTTAGCGGCCGGAACTCTTGTCGGCGATGCCTTCATTCACTTAATCCCCGAAGCGACAGAAGTGTTGGGCGCTAACCAAACGGCGCTTTTGGTCCTAGGGGGCATAGTTTTTTTCTTTATTCTGGAAAAAATATTGCTTTGGCATCACGATCATCACACGAGCCACGAACATTGCGATCATCGAATCGGTCAGATGAATTTAATCGGTGATGGCTTACATAACTTAATCGACGGTATTTTAATCGGGGCTTCTTATCTGGTCAGTATTCCTTTGGGGGTTGCAACGACCATCGCCGTCTTTCTTCACGAAATTCCTCAAGAAGTTGGTGATTTTGGGGTTTTGATTCACTCCGGCTATACGCGTCGACAGGCCTTATTCTGGAATTTTATTTCCGGCCTTGTGGCCGTTGCCGGTTTAATTTTGACAGTTCTGATTGGCCAAGAGGTTACCGCCTTTGCTGAATATGTTGTCCCCCTGGCCGCTGGAAGTTTTATCTATATTGGCTTAACCGATTTGATCCCGGAGCTCAACCAAGGCCGGAAAAATGGGATTAAATTAGCCACTTTCCAACTAATAGGTCTAGTTTTGGGCATGGGGATTATGCAAGCCTTATCGATTTTCGAATAAAACTCCTAAAAAAGACGGAAAAAAAGAGAAATGCCCCAAAAGTTGGGGTTTTTACTTTATTTGACATACTTATATAATATATGGGATAATATAGATATTGAGAGCGGAGAATGGGTCTCCGCTCGCCAGTACCTTTCAAGGAGGTTGGAAATGGCCACACCTAGTAGTTACACTGGGCACCTCTTTGAACAAGAGGTGCTGGGCCCGTGCCGGCTCTCTTGGAATGGGGATTATACCCCATTCCGTGAGAGCCTCCGACTGGTCGAAAAGGGCCAGTCGGGTGATCCGAGCGATCCCGAATCGCCGACCATGAACGATCTCCACGCGCTGATCGCTATCGCGCTGGAAATCGAGGATTGGTCGGAATTGCGGTTCTACACCGCACTAGGATCGCCACTGGATCAGTGGCACGGAATCGACGGGTTCTTTGTCTTTCGGGGAAAGAGGGTCACAATTGACCTGACCATCAACCCCGAGAAAGACGGGACCAAGGCCGACTTGGTAGTACACCAGTCGGAATTGGACGATCTAGAGGGCTTAGCCCAAAAGATCGCCCGTCGATTCCAAAACTGACTCCCCGCCGAAACGGGGAGTCTTTTCTTTTTGAAGTTAAACGTGACAAACCCGCCGGCCGGTTTTCTCAAAGTATTGCTGATGATATTCTTCCGCCCGATAAAACTCCGGAGCCGGGACTATCTCGGTAACGACCTCGTCGTCGTATTTCTCAGAATCTTCCAAGGCCGTCTTTGACTCCTCGGCTTGTTTTCTCTGGTCATCATTATAGTAAAAAATTACCGAACGGTATTGCGAGCCGACATCGGGCCCCTGTCGATTTAGCGTGGTTGGATCATGAATTTCCCAAAAAGTTTTTAATAATTTTTGGTAAGAGATTTTATCGGGATCAAATTCCAAGTGAACCGTCTCGGCGTGACCGGTCTGTCCTCCGCAGACTCCTTCATAGCTAGGGTCATCTTGATGGCCACCCATATAGCCAACTTCCGTGAAGGTAACGCCCTCTAATTGGCGAAAAGCATCTTCTATCCCCCAAAAACAGCCGGCCGCAAAAGCCGCCTCTTGGGTTGCTTTATTTTTGTTTTCCATAAATTAATTATAGCATCTCCGTCAAGATGTCCCCGAGACTAATTTAAAATAAGGTGAAGTTCAAACTGAATGTTGTCGTGGATGGCTCGATCGCCAAGATTAGTGAAGAAACTGCCCGAGTCAAAAATAATATCCCACTCAGTTCGGTCAATAAGGAAGGAAGCGTCCGCTACCAGATTATTGCCGTCGCGATGGATTCTTGCCGGAAAAGAAATGGGGTTGGTTTTATCTCGAATCGTCAGTTCGCCTCGAACCGTGTAAGCCTCCGGCCCCCGGTCCATTTCGGAGTCAATGTTGATTTTAATTTTAGCCGTTGGGAAGCGATCGACGGCAAAGAAATCTTCACCGCGAATATCTAGCAAAAACATTTCCGTGTTCTTGCTTTCAGAAATTGTCGTCATATCAATGTTAAATTCCCCTTCGGCTTTGCCCTCCTTAACTTCAACTTCTCCCCCGCTAACGGTAACGAAGCCAAAGTGCGTACTTCCGTCAATTCGCGAGCCCTGCCAACGCAGTCGAGTTAATTCGCTATCAACTTTGTATTGGCCCTCCGGGATAACCGGAAGATTCTCAGCGCTTTGCTCAAATTGATCAAGGTTATTGGTCGGCCCACTGTTTCTAAAGAAAATAAAGGCCAAAATAAGAATAGCAATGACGACCAAGATTAGTCCGATTTTTTTCATAATGAGGCTATCCTAACAGAATTAAGCCAAAAATAAAGACCTTATTTAGAGATAATGATCATCCTCTTTTGATTCTCCGTGCTGGGGCGGTGATTACCGGTGGGATAGTCGCGAATCGCCTCGAATAAAACATTTTGATTGTAACGATAATCTTTCCCCCGCTTTGTTCCGGGATCATTGGTGATAAATTCTTTAGTTTCATAGTCGTAGCCAATAATGACTAACATGTGGCGCTCCGGGCCGGGGGGCGTAAAATAGGGGTTGCCTAAGAGCTGGCCAACAGCCGGAACAAGAACTAGGCTCCCAGCCTCTATTTCGGCCAGGATGTCTTGAGGCGAGTTAGGCAATTCAACCCGAGCTTCAGCATATTGAAAATAGCGCATTATTATCCTTGAAACGGTATCTTGGGCCGAGGTGTCATTATAAGTGCCATATTGAGCCTCTTGCCAATCAGAAGCCGTAATAATCTCCCCTAGGGCTTTCTGCGGGGTTAGGGCGGTGATTCCTCTGGCCCAGTAGACCGCCATCAAGGCGGAGGCCTCCTCACACGCATCTTGTTGACGTTGATCGGCCCAATCCCCAAATGGGGCTTGGGCGGTGAAGGGGACGGATTGTTTGATTATTGTTGCTCGAGGGGTCGAGGTTATGGCCGGGCTAAAAATCGGCGTAGGGGTGGTTATCGGATTGGGACTGGGACCCGGGGTTCTCTTAATAAAATCTAAAATAAAATCAATGTCCGACTCCGTCTCTTTCGCCAAGTTCAATCTTCCGGCGACATTATTCAAAAAAGTTATCATTCCGATGGGCGTGATCGAGTTATCAGCCGAGCTGGAGACAAAAAAATTGTTTAAGTCGCCATAGATTTCAACATTATTAAAATCATCGGCGACTAAGCCGGGATAGACCGCTAAAAACATCGCCGACTCGAAACCTTCAAAGGGTTGGCCGAGCTCGGCAACAACGCCTTTTTGAACTTCGCTAATAAAGTAGTTTTCAGCCGAAGTAATCTCATTGATGGTTTCGTCACGCGACTCTCTGAAAAAACCAAAATAAATTACCAGACTAACTAAAATTATAGTGCCAAAAATTATTAGACGTTGGCGCATAATTAAAAATTAAAGTTACCCATTAGCCCCGCGATTTTCCTTTGGATTTTATCAAGCCCTTCATTAATTAAATCTTGAGCGATTCGGCCATTATCGGTATTGGAGAGCTGAGGATTTAGGCTTAAATCTAAAACTTTCATATCGCCTCCGATTGTTACTTTTATGCCTTGGCGTTGAATTTCAATCGATTCTTTACCGATCTCTTTTTGGAGATCGCGGATCTGTTTTAATTGTTTTAACTTATCGAGCATATCTTAATTTCCCCAAGATCACGGCAATGGCCGTAGTGATTGGAACAGCCAGAACTAGATCCAATGAAGATAACTGCCCTATCTTACAAAATAAAGGATAGGTTGCCAACATAGAATCGGAACAAAAAAGAGCCCGATCGGCTCTTTGGGACTTTCTATAATTGGCTCTCGACTAAGCGCTGGTAGGGCTCACATGACTGAACCAGTTCTTCATGTGTCCCTTGACCGGCGACCTGGCCTTGATCAAAAACAATCACCCGATCGACGCCTCGAATCGTGCTGAAACGATGCGCGATAATGATTGTTGTTCGACCTTGGGAAGCGGTTTGAATGGCCTCCCGAATGAGCCCCTCATTAACGGGATCCAGATTACTCGTGGCCTCATCAAAGATGAGGAAATCCGGATTCTTCATTAAGGCTCGGGCGATCCCGACCCGCTGGCGTTCCCCGCCAGAAAGCCGAATGCCCCTTTCCCCGATAAGTGTGTCATAACCCCGCTCTAGCTTGGGGAAAAATCGATCAATACAGGCCATTTTGGCCACGCGATCTAGCTCCTCGTCTTGGACAGATCGACCATCCAACCCAAAGGTAAGGTTATACCGGAGGGTGTTGTCGAAAAGAAAGACCGATTGTTCGACGAGCCCGATAGCTCCGCGAAAACGCTTGAGATCGAGAGACCGCAAGTCGTTATTATCGATCAAAATTCGCCCCTGATCGGGGTCTTGGCCGCGCAAAAGAGCAAGAACGATGGTGCTCTTTCCGGCGCCCGATTCGCCAACAAAGGCGACCCGCTCGCCAGATTTTATCGAGAAACTGACATCCTGCAAGGCTAAGTTTGAAAGTTCAACTCGATCACCCCCAGACCGATTTCGATAGGAGAAATGAATATTTCGGAACTCGATATTGCCCCGAAATCTCAAGGGCCGGATCGGATTTTGAGGCTCCCGCACTTCCGGCTCGATGGCGAGCATTTGGAAGTATTTTCGAACCGAGGCCATCATTTCAACCATCTGACGATGAATTGAGCCAACTCCGGAAATTCGAGTGGAAATCTGGCCGGCCCAAGACAAGAGCATTACCAACTCTCCAAGAGTATGGACGCCCTGATTGACCAAGGTGCCCCAATTCCGAGAAATCCGCCTCCGAAAAGAACAATGATCGAATTTCGGATTAGGGCGAAACGATCGAATCGAATCGTCATCTCTTGATGAACCCCGAGAGCCCGACCAAAGTTGATATCGGCCTCGCGGGCAATCCGCGCTTCCTGGGCGTTGGCGATGACCGACTCGATATTTCGCAAGACTTCTCCTTGAAATTTTGAGCTGTCATTGTAGAGGCCCTCAATCCGTTCGTAATCACCCCGAAAGTGGGTGTTCACAAAAACGACAAAGAGGACGTAGGCAACAACGCCCCCAAGGGCCAGGGCCCCTAAAAATGGGCTAAAATAAAATAAGACGCTCGTCAGAAAGGCTACCTCCACGATGGTCGGAATAATCCGATAGAGGATTTGGAAAGCCAAAGCCGTCAAGGCATGCTCCCCTTTCTTGATAACCTCCATCTTCACGCCCGAGTTTTCGTTAGCGTGTTGACTAATCGAAAACTGGAGCAGTCTCCCAATCATTCTTCGACTAATGTGTCGGCGAACCGAGAAGTCAATGTAATGAGATTCATAGACTTCTCGAAAATACCGCACTAGAACAACCTGAGTAAAGTTGGCCAAAATGGCCAAGCCGATGATGGCGTAAATCTCACCGATCGGTATCTTGTTGACGAAGCCGTCGACGACTTTACCCCGCAGATAGGGCGAAATAAGATTTAAAATTTGGCTTACCGTGATAAAGCCAAAAACTCCCAACACGGCCCACCGAAAAGCATAGTAGGTCTCGTAGACCTTTCGAACCAGCTCCCTAGTTTTCATTCTTTCAACCTCCTCCTTATTAGGACGACCTTAAACTATTATGTTAACGAGCAATTTGCGAATTAATATTATATAGTAGAATCTGATTAAGGTCAAATTAACCCTTCCTCGGGAGAACCCGCCTAGTCGATGAAGGTGAGGGCTTTGCCCAGTTTTGAGCCTCGGCCGGTTCGGCCGATTCGATGGACATAGTCATCATAGGTTGTCGGTAAATCGTAGTTTAAAACGTGAGAGACGTCGTCAATATCCAAACCTCGAGCGGCGACGTCCGTCGCGACTAAAATTTGGACACTGTTTTCTTTAAATCTTTTTAGGGCGCGCTGACGCTGAGAGTGGCTCTTATTGCCATGAATTGATTCCGCTTTAAAACCGCGATCAATTAAAAGTCGGTAAAGTTTTTCTACGCCATGTTTGGTCCGGCCGAAAACAAGAACTTTTCGAAATTCTTTTTGATTCAAAAGGTCGTGGAGAACATCGACCTTATTCTTTCCGGAGCCTACCTTAACAACATCCTGCTCGACATTTTTAGCCGTCTCGCCGGTTTTAACGGAGATTCGAACGGGTTGTTTCAAAAACTCATTAATCAGACTCTCAATCTCGCGAGAAATTGTGGCCGAGAAAAATAAAGTGTGTCGGGCCGAAGGCATCCCTTTGGCGACAAAGCGCATGTCTTCAATAAAGCCCATATCCAACATCCGATCGGCTTCGTCTAAAACCAGCGTCGAAAATTGAATTAGCTTGATATTCCCCCGTTTTATTAAATCCCTGAGTCGACCGGGAGTGCCAATGATAAAATGATTTTTCGTTCGCAAGGCTTTAAGTTGGGCTCCGATAGCCGCACCACCGACAACACAAACTGGACATAAGTTTAACCCTCGAATTAAATCCCGCAGTTCTTTTTCAATTTGAAGCGCTAACTCTCGAGTCGGAACAATGATTAAAACCTTCTCGGTCGGATTTATGAGAATTTTATCAATCAGGGGCAGAAGAAACGCCGCCGTCTTCCCCGTCCCCGTATTGGCAATTCCCACCACATCTTGCCCCCGTAAAACATGCGGGATAGTTCGATCTTGGATCGGAGTGGGGACCTTATAGCCCTTTGCCCCCACATTACGTTTTAAAATCGGTGAGATCACTAAATCCTCAAAACGATGTTCGGGGATAAAATTGTCACTTTCTTGAGTAACTATTGCTTTATGGACAAATCGAGTCGGATCGATTGAGACGCTTTTCTTGGTCTGTTTTGGATAACGGAAGCTAGCCCGTTTGGGATAAATACTTCGAGATCGCTTACCGGAAAATCTTTTTTGATACATAAAATTAAACTTATTTGTTGCGCATATTTTTAGCTAAAGTCTGTTTTCGAAGTCGGACTGACTTTGGAGTAATTTCCAAATACTCGTCTTCGCTCATAACCTCCAGTCCATGCTCAATCGTTAGTTCAAAAGGCGGTGTCAAATTAATGGCCTCATCGGAACCGGAGGCCCGCATGTTGGTTAATTGCTTACCTTTTGTCGGATTAACATACATTTCCTCACCCTTAGCCGTGTTGCCGATGACCATGCCTTCATAGACTTCCACCCCCGGCTTGATATAAAGGGTGCCTCGATCTTGGAGATTATCCAAAGCGAAACCCAGAGCTTTCCCCCCAATCATGGAGATCATCGAGCCCTCAATCCTTTTTTGAATCTCGCCGGCAAAGGGTCGAAATTCAATGAATCGCGAGGCGATAATTCCTTCGCCTTTGGTGTCGAGAACAAATTGGCTGTGATAACCGAAAAGGCCTCGGGTCGGTCCTTCAAAAATAAGTCGAACCGATTGGCTGTGGGTTTTGATATCTTTCAAAAACATCTTTCGCTGGCCCAGACGTTCGATAATCGTACCTTGATAAATCTGGGGCGTATCAACAACAACTTCTTCGAATGGCTCCGATTTGTTTCCCTGCTTATCAACATGGAAAATAACTTGGGGTTGCGAAACTTGGAGTTCGAAACCTTCTCGGCGAAGATTCTCGAGTAAAATTGCTACGTGCAATTCTCCCCGCCCGGAGACTTTAAATATCTCGGCTTGCGAAAAATCAACATCTAGACCAACATTAACTTCCAACTCGCGCTTCAAGCGATCGCGAATTTGTCGAGAGGTCACAAATTTACCCTCTCGGCCGGCAAAGGGCGAATTGTTAACTAAGAAATTTAAAGCAATAGTCGGCTCATCAACCGCAATGTGGGGCAATAGTTCGGCAACTTCTTCACTACTGATCGTTTCGCCGATATCAATATCTTCTAGCCCGGCTACTAAGACAATGTCACCCGTCGAAGCTTGAGCGACTTCAACACGCTCAAGCCCCTTGAATGAAAAAAGTTTTGTAATGCGAGCCTGACGGTCCTCTTTCTCCGCGTTCTTTATATAAACTTTATCGCCAACCTTTATAACTCCTTCGTAAATTCGAACGATCGCCAAGCGACCCAAAAAATTATCGTAACCCAAATTGAAGGGCTGGGCTCGCAGGGGCTTCTGCGTTAACGCCGAAGAAGAAGCCGGCGGGACATGCGCTAAGATCATCTCCAAGAGCGGGGTTAAATCTTTCGAGTCGTCAGTCAATTTCTTTTTCGCTATCCCATCTCGGCCGATAGCATAGATAACCGGGAAGTTAGATTGTTCGTCCGTAGCCCCTAGCTCCCAAAACAACTCTAAAACTTGCTCTTCGACTCGGCCCGGATCAGCGGCCGGTTTATCAATTTTATTAATGACGACCATTGGCTTTAGACCCAGCTCTAAAGATTTTTTTAAAACAAAGCGAGTCTGGGGCATCGGTCCTTCTTGAGCATCTACCACCAACAAGACCGAATCAATCGAACGAAGTACTCGCTCAACCTCACTCCCAAAGTCAGCGTGGCCGGGAGTATCAACGATATTTATTTTTGTCGACTCTCGTCCCGAGCCACTGGCGGGATAGACCAGAGAGGCGTTTTTAGCGTAAATTGTAATCCCCCGTTCCTGTTCTAAATCGTTGGAATCCATTGAAACATCGCCTTGACTGGCCCCCGTTTGGCGCATTAAAGCATCGGTAAGCGTGGTTTTACCGTGGTCAACATGAGCAATAATGGCGATATTTCTAATTTCCATATCAAAAAAATAAGCCCGCCCAATATGACGCGACTTGTCCAAAAGACAAATTTGCGAGCCCTTCTCTATTTAGTGGTAATTCATAATACCTTAAAAATTAACTAAAAGCAACTTTTTTCTTTTAGCAAGGTGGAAAATAAAAGCGGCCACGGCCATGCCGATAACGGCTCCCCCTAAGATATCCAGGGGGTAATGAATCCCCGCCGTCACTCGACCCAGACTAATTAAGATTGCCCCAACGAAAAACCAGACCCCCCATTTTCGATTATGAAGATAGATCGCCATCGCCAGGGCGAAAAAAACCGTGGCGTGGCCTGATGGGAAAGAAGCATCCGTCCGAGTCAGCAGATGGGTAATCGACAAGGCCTCGAGCGGTCGGGGGCGATGATAAAAAGTGCGAATAACTTTTGTAATTCCAAAATTAGCAACGATAACGGAGACCACCGTCACCCCAAAGACATAAATTCTTTGTTTGAAAGTAGCGCCGTGGAGCCAAGCAAAAACCAAGAAAGCAATCCCCAACCCGTACTCCAAGTGGGAAGCAAAAAATATAATAAGCCAATCCATAAAAAAAGACTGGCCCGCAAGACCATTGAGCAGATGAAATAATTTTAGATCGATAGCTTGGACAGCGGTAAACATTTGAAAGATTTTATCCTTTAATTATCACAGACAGCGTGCGGAATGCAAGGAACGCCATTAAGTATCTAAAATTGAAATGTAAAAAATAGATATGAAAGATATACCAAAACCATGACGCCTCCCTGCCATCTTTGTAAAACATACTTTTTGCCCGAGAGAATCATCGCCATTAAGATAAGCATAGCTCCTAGAGTAACCCCGAAATCAATAAAAAGCTCTTTGGGCACAGATATTGCCCCGAATAACGCGGCGATTCCCAATATGCCCAAAAAATCAAAAATATTAGAGCCGATTATATTGCCTAAAGATATTCCGAAATCTTTTCTGCGAGCAGCCCGTAGGGAAACCGTGATCTCCGGTAATGACGTGCCAATACCAACGATCGTAAGCCCAATGACGGCCTGACTCGTCCCCAGATAGTTTGCTATTATCAAGGCCCCATCAATTACCCATTGGGCGCCAATAAGAACCCCCGCAAGGCCCCCGCCGATCATAAGAAAAGAACTTAGGACAGAAAATATTTTTAAAGCCGGATCATTTTTATCAGTAGCTTTGTCTATCCCGTTCTTGGACAATTCTCGAAATATCCACATAAGAAATAAAATTAAAAGGAGACGCCCTTCACCACTGGAAAGTTCAAAAAAATTACCCCCAAAAATAGGAAATAAAATGAAGATCCCTGTAATAATAACGGCCAGTATATTGATTGTTAAATCTTGGTTTATCCATCTCGGCTTTGCGCTTATCGGATAAACCAGCGCCACTAGCCCCAAAATAAATAAGGCATTGAAGGTATTACTGCCGATAATTGTGCCCAAGCCAATGTCAACTTCGTTTTTTAGGGCCGAGAGAAGCGTGATACTAAACTCTGGTATAGATGTCCCGATCCCGACAATTGTTATCCCTATTATCCAATCGGATATTTTAAAACGCTTGGCGATAGATCGGCTACCATCAATTAAAAAATCCGACCCCTTTACGAGAGCGACGAAGCCAAAGATAAAAAAGGCCAAGCTCCACATATTATTTTTTACCTATAGACGAAACACGGTTTTTTTAATCCAGAGGCCAACTAAGACGGAAATAATCAAAACGATCAGATAAAAACCGATTATCGTCCAATAGTCATAGGAAACGGACCTGAGGGAGCCAAGAATTATTGCCGAGAGCCAAGATACGGCCGATATCCCGCCACTAATAAACAAGGAAACGGAAACTTTATTTTTTTCAATATTTTTTATGTGAACTCGCTGGAATATTAAACCGTTCAAGGCGATGACCGCGACTATAGTCATCTTCGCCAAAAATTTATCTGAGGCCAAATAACGATCTGGATTCATATAAAAAAGGAGTAAGCCACTTATAGTAAGAATTAATAGACCCACCCAAATAAAACGACTGCCCAACTTCAGGAACCCCACCTCTGTTTTAGAAAAGGATCGATCTTTTGCCGATTGAAAGAATATTCCGTCACTTAAAAAAGCCCCGCCGGCGCCGATCGCCAAACCGATTATATGTAAAATTAAGTAGATTGCCCTAGCCTCGGGGAAGTCCATGGAAAAAAATATTTTCTATATTGTTACATCAATAGTAACACAGTTCATCCTTTTTGAATTTAGTCCAATCTTTGTCTATTAAAATTTTAGTAAACAAAAAGCCGAGGGTTAGTCGGCTCGCAAATTGAGTTTTGACACTAGCGGAAACCGTTCAATGGAGGAAATTCTTTTTCGCTGAGCCACGGCGTTTCGTCATTTGGGGCCAAAGGTTCATGAATTTCAAAATTTGAAAATCCAGTTCAAGATTCTGTTTAACTAACAAACAACAAAATACCATCGCCGACCCTTTCTGTAAAGGCCTACGCGGGTACCGCCAAAGAATTTGGATTTCCATTAAGCAACAACTTTAGCCACCTCTCCCGCAACAGCTTCACTTGATTTATCATCCGTGACAACTATCTCGCATTTATATTCCTGACATTCTTTTCTTAGCACAGGCAAGAAATTACAATTTTTATCGATAAATTCTGAGATGGTCTCCCCCGTCTGCTTGGTAAACTTTTCTTCGCTTTCCTTGGTTGGATATCTGCCTAAAATTCTTTTTCTAATAGTTTCCGGCTGGGCATCGAGAAGAATAAAAGAAATATTTGTCTGACCCGGCATAAGCTCTGCCACTTCGCTTGGCCGGGAAAAGCCACAAATAATGGTCGATATTCCTTTTTCTAGATTTTTGTTGCCTAAGTCAATAAAATATCGGGTTTCGTTGAATCTCCAAGTTCTGCCAGCATTGTTGGGAACGCCTCTCTCATCAAGATCGTGAATGTCATATTTCCCAGTTGGCAATAACTTATTAAGGGGCTTGATGACGCTGGTTTTCCCTGAGCCACACACACCGGTTATTAAATATATTTTAAGATTTTTCATAAAATTAGATTTTGCTCCTCCCTGAACGAAGATGAATTAATGGTTATATTCCTGTAGAAACTAAAAATGAAAATAATCTAGAGGCTATCTTTTTGAGGTTAACTAAACTGCCTGATATTTTTGCTGATCTTCTGATTTTCGGATACTAAGTTTTTTAAAATTACTGATCGATTGTTTTTATTATTAACGACATCATCCATAATCTTATCATCGTCGATAAAATATGCCTGCGCCGAGCAATCTATCACACCCGCAACAATCGAGTCGTGCCTTCTTATTTTCTTTGGAAGAGTTGGTTCGAAACTTTGCCACTCATAATCTTTCCCAACTTTCTGGAAATTATCACTGGAAAAGACATAAATATAACCGCCCCTGTCCTTTGGCTGAAATTGTTCTGGCCTTCCCCATATGCAAATATAAGCAATATCCTGCTCAAAACCTATACTGGCCAGTACATCGTCAAAGGAAAACATGAATAAGCTCGCCAAATCGATTCTCGCAGTGGCAAAGACCGCCGGTTTGTCGTGAATATGATCCAAAGTTGAATGCCGGAGTACTGGTGTTAGCGGTCCTTCGATCTTGCCCGGACTGCCGTGATATAGATCGATCATATTTGTAAGTTTATAGCTCTTTGATTCATTTGCGTCCTTTCCACTTTTTATGAGGCAACCTTTCCGATTCATACAATGTGGCACATTCGCCCTGCTGGGCTCAGTACCTCCTCGCCTACGTTCGTCGGCTGTCCCTCCTGAGCAAAACTAAGCCTCACAGTGCTCGCACTGAGCGAGCGACTTGTGCTGAACTTGTTGAAGCAAGCGAGTCGAAGTGCTGCCGGGATGTCCTTCACTCTCCGAGTTTCGGAACACCTCGGCCCAAATCCTTCTTCAAGGCTTCGGAATTTAATAATCTTTTATAAGCAAAAGCTTTACCCGATCCTGTTTTTAAATACAGTTCAAAATCTTTGGCTTTTTTAATGGTATCAAAAGCACTATAGAATACTAATTTCCAGGGTATATATGGAGCCGTAGCTTTTGATAGTCCTTTATTATGTTCCCCAAATCTTTTCTTTAGATTCTCGGTATAGCCAAAATAAAAGTTTTTAGATTTTGAACTGTATAAAATATATACATAATACATATTAGCAAGGCTATTCCGAAGCCTTGGCGAAGGATAGCTGCCGGGCAGGGATTCGAACCCCGATAGACGGTCCCAAAAACCGTAGTCTTACCTTTAGACGACCCGGCAATACTAAATTCTCGAAAAATAATACCACGAAAGTTGACTTTTTACAAAGCCAAGAAGCTCTACTTGACTTAATTTAAAGATAATGTTTTTATAACCTTAGAACTTTCCAGAGGAGGTAACCCGTGTATGAACTAGTCAGGGCCTTAGAAGTCCTGCTGGTGTTATGGATGAGTGCCGGTTTTGTGACGATGATAAAATCCAAAAGGTGGGGTGACGCTGAGGGATTTAAAATTGGCCAGAAAATTTCAAAGCTCTCCATTATTTTTGGAGCAAGCCTTCACTTTCTCTTCCACGGCTTCTGACTCCCCACGCCCCGCAAACGGGGCTTTTGTCTCCCACCCCCTACTTGACAAGAAATCTAAATTAATATTTTATAGTGAGGAAAGGAGACCTTGAAATGAGTGAGGCCATAAGTGAGGGTTTTTTTATTCTGGGTATCAATCTCGTTCTTTTCACAATAGCCGAATTCTCCCGGCCAAAAAGTAACGGCTCTAGGTTGTGGTATATAGGGATTATATCGGGCGGATTAATTTTCCAGACAACCCTTTACGGAACCCCGAGGGGATCCTTCGGAACTTTGGGAATCGTATTGATTCTGGCAGGGTTTACGGCCCTGTTCCATGGGTTTTTTGAGAAAGACTGCCCCCGCACGATGGGGATCGGGATCATCATCGTTGTGGTTGGGTTTCTAGTGTTTTTGTTGTCTGCGATCTAACTTTTTTCTTGCCCCCTCGCCTCCTTAGGCGGGGGCTTTTGTTTAGGGGAATCTAAATGGCTAAGTCCATAATCGCCAGCTCCAGTGGAAGTTGGGGAATAGGTGAGGTTTTGAGATCGTGACGAACTTGAATAAGCCGATTGATGATTTTGATTAAGTCGGCCGATTCGACGGTATTGGCAATTTTTTCAACATATTGGAGGTGATCATCTAAAAATTCATCACCCAGACTTTCTTTCGGGGAATCCACCGCCTTGGCAATAATTATTTTTCGAGAAAAGTTTATCAGGCCGTCGGTAAAAAGACTGAGGTCTACCCCCGAGACGTAGAGGTCGTTAATCATTTTTATTCCCCCGGATTGATCTTTAGCTAAAATCAGGTCAAGCGCCTTAGCATACTGATCGGTGGGAATAAAGCCCAATATATCCTTGGCCTGATCAAGCGTAATAGCTGTCCCACTGACAGAAATTAACTTGGCCAGACTGCTTTCCGCATCTCGAAGGGACCCCTCCGCGTTGGTCGCAATAATATGGAAAATATCCGTTTCAGCCGAAATTTTTTCAGAACGAACGATGTGTTTTAACTTATCAATAATTTCGGCCAAACTTAATTTTTTAAAATCAAAACGTTGGACTCGGGACAAAACCGTGGGCAAAAGTTTATGGGGCTCCGTTGTCGCCAAAATAAATTTTACATGAGCGGGGGGCTCTTCCAAGGTTTTTAGTAAAGCGTTAAAGGCATCCTTGGTTAGCGAATGAACCTCGTCGATAATAAAGACTTTAAAACGATTCTGGCTGGAAGCGACTCGGGCAATCTCTTTGATATTCCGAATTTCATCAATGCCTCGATTCGAGGCGCCATCAATTTCAATAATGTCGACACTTCGCGATTCATTAATGGCCTGACAAGTGGAACATTTGTCACAGGGTTCTCCCTCTTTGAGATTCTCGCAGTTCAAGGCCTTGGCGAAAATACGGGCGATCGTGGTCTTCCCCGTTCCCCGAGGACCGGCGAAAAGATAGGCGTGGGCGACTCGATCCAACATCAACGCGCCCCTAAGCGTCCGGGTAACGTGCTCTTGGCCCCGAATATCCTTGAATCTAGCGGGGCGATATTTTCGATAAAGTGTTTCCGCCATAATAAAAGCTTCTTATCTAGTTTTATAACAGAATGGAGCCGGTCTGTCTTTAGGGGTTCTTCTTGAAGACAAAAGTTCGAAAACCGACAAAGCTAAAAATCAAAGCAACCCCGGAGCCGGCGACCGCCCCCAGATTAGCCCAAGCCGGAGCGCTTAACCCCGCCAGAGGCGGGATGAGATTAACAATCGCTGAAGCGACCGAAACGTTAATGACTAGAGCGACAAGATTAACTCCAAAAAATCGGGTAAATTGTTTTTCGGTTTGTTCCCGGGCATGGAAAACCCAGAAACGATTCCAAAAATAACTATGGGTAAGTGCGACCAGAAAAGATAGGCTTTTAAAAACAGAAAAGGCTGTCCCTTGGGCAAGGCCGGAGAGATTAATCAAAAGATTAAGAATCCCGAAATCCACGGCCGCGTTGGTAAAGCCAATGGCGACAAAACGACCAAACTCGCTAAAGAATGGGACCCAACGGCCTAAAAAATTGCCCAGCCAAACCCCCAGAATCCAAAGGATCGGGACGAAGATAACAAGACCAAAATAAGGAAAATCAAAGGGAAAGGCTATTTGAAAGTGCCTAAAGATAAACCCGGCGACCAGCCCTGTTAAAAGTCCCGTGATAATGGCAAAGATAAAATCGCGTTTAGTCATGCTTTATCCCCGAGTCAAAAAAATGATAAACCGCGGCCAACTCGGAGGCAGTCAAATAAAAACTATTTTTAAAATCAAAGCGATAATCTCGACAATTTTCTTGAAGCGAATTAGAATTTGACATCGACGGAAAATTTAATTTAAAGTGAATTTTTCGAGCAAAAACGATTCTCTCCAAGAGCCGTTCGACTTTGCCGATCAGATCTCGACCGCGCTCCGGAGTTGTTTGAAAAGTAAGGATTCGAAAGTTGGTTTGATAGAGATGAGCCCCCTTTTTATGATGGGACGGCCGAATCAAAAGTTGAAGGTATAGTCTTTCATGATCGACAAAACTCTGCTGAATAACTTGCAATTCTTGGACAACGAAAAGACTGCCCGGCGCTGGCAGGGCTTCCTTATCCTCATTTGTCTTGCTTGAGTTTTGAGCGAGAGTCAAAACCGCTCCTTGGGCAGGGGGGTCATCCCAACTCAAATCAGTTTCTGTCCACCGGATTCTTGGGAAGGCTTGCTCTAATTTATTTTGGAGATACCTCTTTTGAGCCGGAGGAAAAGAGACGATAAAGGCTAAGTCATTTTTTTGAACGATTAAATTTAAAATTAAATAGGGTTGGCCCAAAAGGAAGACATTCCAACCTTGCGCGTGCCGATGAAGATCGCTTAGGGTCTCGAGAAAGTTAGTCATTTTTTCAATTTCTGTCCCCGCGGATATTTGCCCCGTCGCTATCTTTAAGTGAAGCAGATTTGGTCTCGGGCTTGGCTTTAATTTAAATCCCCGGCCATGAACAACAAAAATGGTCGCGATTAAAATTAATCCGAAGCCTAAAATAAACCAAAAAAATGAGATAAAATCGAGCGCCATCTGGACTCATTCTAGCAGTTCTTAAATCAATTTTGTGTGTATAAGCCCCTCAATAAAATCGGGGGCGTGGTATAATAAAATAACCATGAGCAGGAAATTGGAATTTCTATCAGTCAGCTTGATTGTCCTCGTTGGTTTTTTCTCAAGATTTTGGCTTCTTGCCGGGCAGATTGAAGCTATAATGGCGCTATCGGGGGTAATTGGCGTTTTCGGCCTTTATCTCTTAGCCCGGGAGCTCTATAATCGTCGAATCGCCCTAATCACCGCCTCTTTAGTCAGCTTCTCTTTCTGGCACATCTTAGTTTCTCGTTTGGGGACAGTAGAAATTTTAGTTTCAACAATTTTGGTCTTTTTATTCTATTTCCTCTGGCGCGGGTTGCGCACCTCCGATGTCCTGCCCTTCATCATCTGCGGTCTTCTTCTGGGAAGCACTCTGTATCTGAGCCCCCTGGCCCTAGTCGGTTTTTTCGTTGTCATAGTTGTTCTGGTTGCGCATCGACAAAAAATAAAACGAGATTATCCCCAAAATAAATATGAATACCTCCGAAACGCTCTGGCGCGGGGCCTTGGGGTGCTGATATTATTCACCCTTCTAGCCGGATTCCCGATTGGCCTTAACCTTTACTTTCAGTCGAGCCAGTTTTTAAATGAAAATTTTAACAACTCCGTCTTCCAAACTCCAACTCCCTTCACAAACCTGCTAAAGAATCTGGGGCTGAATTTAGCCATGTTCAATTTTCAGGGGGACATAAATCCGGACCAAAATATTCCCGGCTCACCGCAATTGTTTTGGCTGGTTGGACTTTTCTTCCTAATCGGCCTTATAAATATTGCCCGCGATTTATTCAAATATTGGCAAAACCATCACCACTTAGCCCTCGTTCCCCTTTTGTCCATAATTTGGCTTATCGGAGGGCTTTTGGGAGTATCTTTCTTCGGGAGCGGGGTTAACGCGCGCTTAGCCGTTATCATCGCTCCTGTGGCCTATTTGATGGCCGCCAAGGGGTTCTGGTGGGCATTCCTCAGTCTTTATCGCTGGATTGATATCCGAAAGGGCCCGCACCAAGCGGTTTTCGCCGTTACCGCCACGCTCATTCTCCTTCTTGTCGCTATTGGCCTTTATCAATACGACCGCTATTTCAATCAATGGGCTAGCCCGGCAAGGCTACTCGAAAGCCAAGACCTTGAAAATAGCCTCTGATTAGGGTAATAAAAAGGCGGCCATCATGAATTTGCCGCCAAGGTAGCGATGAGTGAAAATAGATGAACTAGGAAACTAAGAAAGCTACCGAGAGCTAAGATCAACCCGCCAAACAAAGAAATGACGAAGAATTCAGCGACATCTTTAAACTCCGCATCATTTTTTAGAAACAAGACCCAAGCGACCTTAGCGAGACAGTAACCCAGAAGGAACACCCCTGCCAAAGTTAAAAAACAAATCAGCAGGGTAATAATTCCTAGAAATAAAATAAGAAAGACTGAGGGCATAATCTCCTTCCCTCCCCATGAAGACTCAGATTCAGAGAGCTTTAATCGCCTCTGCCATTATCATCCTATCTCTAATCTTGTCAATTGGCAGTTTCTGGCAAGATTCTCTTATCGTCGACGAGGTCCCGCATATCGGGGCCGGTTATTCGTATTTGACCAAGTTAGATTATCGCCTTAACCCCGAGCACCCACCCCTAGCAAAGCTTATCGGAGCGACTCCGCTGTTATTTCTGAACTTTGATGACGCCGGCCTATTTCAATCGGCAAGTTGGACTGAAGCCCTGAATGGTCAATGGGAATTTGGTCGGCAACTTTTATTTGGAACCATCACGGACTCTCAGCAGGCTACCCGGAGCGTAAAATTTCCCTTTGTTGGCATCTTCGCTCTGGCCAGCCTCCTAATCTTTAGCTGGACAAAAAATCATTACGGAACAATCGGGGGATTTATTGCTCTAATTATTTTCGCCTTCTCGCCGACAATTATCGCTCACAGTCGATTCGTGGCAACTGATTTTTTGGCTATGTTCGGAGTAACTTTGGCCTCATTTCTATTTTTAAGATTTCTTCATCACCAAACGAGAAAGAATGCTTTAGGGCTGATTCTCGGACTCGGTTTCGCCCTCCTTGCTAAATTCTCAACTATTCTATTAATCCCCTTCTTTATCATTAGCGCCTTTATTTTTGGCCTAACACAGAGCGGTTTGCTTCTTAAACAAAAAATTATTCGGGGAGCTAACCTTACCGGCAAAACCATCTTAATTATTTTTGTCACCTTTTTGATAATAATCTGGCCAACTTACTTAGTCCTGACAAAAAATTATCCTCTTGAGCGCCAAGTTAGCGACACAACGAGCTTAACTCAATCTTTCCCAGACAATGCCCCTAAAAATATCCTTCGCTGGGCCAGTGATAAATCGGGGCTCCGGGCCCTCGGACACTATGCTCTTGGTCTGGGTCTAACCCTACAGCGATCAGAGGGCGGGAACACGGCTTTCTTTTTGGGAGATATAACCCAAGATGGCCGAAAAAGTTATTTCCCCATCGTTTATCTTGTTAAAGAACCGCTGGCTTGGTGGGCTTTAGTTATTTCCGCCCTCATCTTTATCGGTCTCCGGGCTGATCGCGCCAATTATCGCCGACCCCTTAAACTGATTCGGGAGAACTTTTTAGAGTTTTTTATGCTTCTTTGGTTGGCCCTGTATTGGTTTATCAGTATTCGAAGTAACCTTAATATCGGCCTTCGACACATTCTGCCAATTTACCCCTTCACCATTATCTTAGTCGCCGGACAGATTGATAAAATTTTTAAGCATCTAAAACAATATCATTATAAAAAGGGATTAGCCGGATTTAGTCTCTTTATTGTGGGATTATTAGGTTGGTATTTCTACGAGAACCACTCAATCTACCCCTATTACTTAACCTATTTTAATGAAACCGTGCCTCAGGAAAACGCGCACGAGATCGTGGTTGATTCCAACCTAGACTGGGGGCAGGATTTAAAACGCTTAGGCGATTGGCTGATCGAGAATGATATTAAAAAAATTGATCTGGATTACTTCGGCTGGGCCGATCCCGAATACTATTTACCCGGCCGTAGAATCTGGATAAACTCCGGAACTTATCGAAACTTGGTTGATTTTAAAAATCATAATCAATCGGAGGGTTGGATCGGCGTCTCCGCTACTTTTTTAGTAAATAGTCTGGCCGATCCGGAGCAAAACTATGGTTGGCTCTTAAACCAAGAGCCCGTCGAACGAATCGGAAACTCTATCTTCATTTATAAATTTTAGTAAACAAAAACCCCGTCCCTCTCCTAAAGAAACGAGGTCAGCCCTGTAAAGTGGGGACAAAATTTTTCTTACAGCCGGAGCAATTCAGGGATTCGCCCCGGATCAATCTCCGACGGGGATGACGGGAGCACTGAGTTTCCCCTCTCTCAAGGCAATCTACGCAGGCGAAAGCAGGTCTCTGGCCCACCTCGCATCGCACTCTTTTCAGGACAACTCTGCCCCGACCACAGAAGCAGCATCGCTGATACATTAGAAACCTCCCTTAAAAACTACTGATAATAAAAGCGGTTTTTTATCCGCGCGTCAACATAGGTTAAATTTGCTCGTTCCGATTTTGTAAGTTCTTTCTCCAAGAATATACTCAGGGCGTCGATCTGATTTTGCGTCGACAAATCTCTCTTCAAAAGAAGGCGCCAACCTTCGTTAGTCTCAATTTGATACTCACCAAAACCATCTTCGACTAAAACTATGTTCAGGGTCTTTAACTCCAATTTTTGATCAAGAAGTTCTCGCGCCAAGATCAGTTGCTCTAACCAATCTTTCTCAAGGACCGTCTGGCCAATTTCAAGCGTTTTATCTCGATGGTCATCAACATGGAGAAGAATCAAGCCCGAAGAAGCGGGCGCTTCTTCAAAAGCACGCCCGGCCTTATCAATCGAAAAACATTGGTCAATTTTTAATTGGCACCAAACCCCAAAAGTTTTAAATTCCGTTATCTCGACCTTGATTTCATGGAATAAACCCTTCTTTATCTTAACCGTTTCAATCCGGGAGGAAACGCCCCGAATCGCTTCGGCAAGGCTATCCTTATTGACCAAAAATATATTCAGTCGTCGGGGGATATTAAAGCGACGGTTTTCGAGATATTGGTTAACCGAATCTAAAATTAAATTGTGATTGATGGCGCTGTTTCCAGAAATCTCAATCGCTTCAACATTAAAAAGGTCGGCAAAAAACAAACCATAAATCCCCACTCCCAAAACTACCAATAGCCCCAACGCCAAAAAGGCCCATCTTAGACGCTGATGTTTCATTTTTCGAGAATGGAGTCGATCTTTATAGGGCCGGCGGCGAGTAATCCTGAACATAGCGCTTGAAGGTCTCGATCAACTGTTTCGTTTTGACTCCGGGCTGACCACCGCCAATGACCGTCTCATCCAGTTGCACCAATGGCGTTATTTCCCGGGCCGTTGAAGTGATAAAGGCCTCTTGAGCAGAAGCTAGCTCCGACAGTAGGACCGGACGTTCTTGAATTTCAAAATTAGCCTCTTGAGCCAGATGTAGAGCAACTTTTCGGGTAACGCCTTTTAAAATTCCGGAGTCCGGGGTGACTAAAAGGTTATCTTTTATTAGGAAAAAATTGCTCATCGAACCCTCTAGAATTTTTCCATCATGAATATAAACCAACTCTTTGGCTCCGGCTGATTTAATTTTATCTTGAAGAGCGAACCGAACCGTATAATTTAAAGTTTTGGCCTCGGGAAAAATTCTTTTGTACTCTTGGGTAATCGCCTTTACACCCTCCGTCTGTTCAATCGCAAGATTATCCGAAAGTCCAAACATTAAGGCCATCAGGGTTGAGTGGTCTCTACTGTAGCTGAAACTATCAGGAGAAGGCCCCCCGGTAAGAATAATTTTGACAAAGGCGTCCGTTTTGAAATTAGCGTTATTCTTTTCAAAAAGGGCCTTAATCACGGCGGGCATTTCTTCAAAATTATCGGGCAGTTCTAAGTTGATCACGTTGGCCGATTCCCGGAATCGATTTAGGTGATCTTCGAGATGGAGGGGTTGGCCCCGATAAAGCCGGATACTGTCAAAAACTCCAAAAGCTCGGGAGAGCCCCAGATCTTGGACCGAAATCTTGGCCTCGGTGATCGGGAGAAATTGGCCGTTTAGAAAACAAATTAATTTGTTCATTTGTTTTCCGGGGGCCTAATTACCTTTTGACCAAGATACTTTTGTAAAATCTTGGGGATTCTAACTGACCCGTCTTCTTCTTGATTATTCTCTAAGATGGCAATAAGAATTCGGCCGATAGCAAAAGCGGTCGCATCGTTGGTGTGAGCAACTTCAATTTGACCATTGAGCCGTCGGACTCGGGTTTGAAGTCGACGAGCCTGATAATCGGTCATTAAGTCAGCAGTATGAGTTTCTCGATATTTATTTTGACCCGGGATCCAAGCCTCAATGTCCACTTGGTGAGCATCCGGGCCACCCATGTCGCCGGTAGAGACTAAAATGACCTGATATGGGATGTCGAGTTGTTGCATCAAGTATTCCTGAATCGCGACAAAAAAGTTGTGTTCTTTAAGCGAATCTTCGCCAACCGTAAATGACTCCATCTCTAACTTATCAAATTGATGCACTCGAAGAATCCCTCGGGTATCCTTCCCATAGGAACCGGCCTCGCGTCGAAAGCTAGTCGAATAGCCTAAGAAGCGGATTGGGAGATCGCGTTCATCAATAATCTCGTCCATAAACATTGAACCGAGAGTGTGTTCGGCACTCCCAACCAAGTACTTATCATCTTGTTGAAGGTAATAGCGTTCGTCTTTGTCAGCCTCGGAGAGTCGAGCCATCCGGCGGAAGGGTTCGGGCTTGATAATAACCGGGGGAACAACCGGAACAAACGGTTTTGGATTGATTTTCTCTCCCATTGATTTTATAATTTTGGCCAGAGTTTTCTCATTAGTCAGCGCCTCAAAAACAAACTGAACTAAGGCAAATTGAATTTTAACCGCGCCACCCTTTAAATAAGCCGAGCGCGCGCCCGAAACCTTGGTCGCGCGATCAATATCAATAACATCTAAAATCTCCCCCAGCTCAACATGATCTCGAACTCGGAACTTAAATTCCCGAGGCTCACCCCACTTTCGAATGACTTGGTTATCAGCCTCATCTTTACCGACGGGGACATCGGCCATCGCCGGATTGGGGATTTTAAGCATGAGCGCGTCAAATTCAGTTGTAACCCCCTCGAGCTCTTTTTCTTGGGCTTGGATCCTTTGCTTATTGTTTTTTAGGGCCCCCTGCTCCTCCGGGGTCGGTTTAGCTTTCGAACCTTTGTTTTGATTAGCCCGAAGTTTTTCCAGCTCACCCAATAAATCTCGCCGTTCCTTATCCAGCTTTAGAAGTTTATCAAAATCAAGCTTACAGCCCTTATCATGAGCGGCTTTTTTTACAAACTCAAAGTTTTCTCGAATGAATTTAATATCTAACATGTTATTCTTCGATCTTAACCGGCTTCATGGTTGGGAATAAAATTATCTCTCTTAGCGTATGGGCTCCCGTCAAGAGCGTAACGAGTCGGTCTATCCCAATCCCCACGCCAGCGGCCGGGGGCATTCCATATTCTAAAGCTTCGATAAAATCATTGTCCATCCGATGCGCCTCCTCATCACCCCGATCTCGATTCTTTTCTTGGGTGGCAAAGCGTTCCCGCTGATCAATCGGATCATTCAGCTCGGAAAAAGCATTGGCCACCTCCATCGCCCCCAAAAGGAGCTGGAATCGCTCAACATGACTGGGATTCGTCGGCATCTTTTTAGCCAAAGGAGAAATATCAAGGGGATGATTGATAATAAAGGTTGGCTGAATGATCCCCGGTCGAGCCACCTTTTTATAAATCTCATCAGCCACAAGACCTTTGGACATTTTATCTTCGACTTTGATCCCGAGATCCGCCGCTTTGATCTTTAAATCCGCCTCACTAATTTCGTCATAATCCACCCCAGCGTGTTCTTTCAATAAATCATTAAAAGTCCGCCGCGGGAAGGGTTGGCCAAAATTAATTTCCCCCTTTTCGGTCTCAATTTTCTCCGTATCAAAAACCTCTTTAACAACTTTTCTAAATAAGCTCTCGATAAAATCCATCATCCAGTTGTAGTCGCGATAGGCCGCATAAGCCTCCAACATCGTGAATTCCGGGTTATGCTCTCGATCCATGCCCTCATTGCGAAAATCTTTTCCGATCTCGAAAACTCGTTCAAACCCTCCGACCAGAAGACGCTTCAGATAGAGTTCGGGGGCAACGCGGAGATAAAGATCCAAATCTAGGTCGTTCATATGCGTTTTGAAGGGTCGAGCCAAAGCCCCGCCCGCCAATGGTTGGAGAATCGGGGTTTCAACCTCCATGAAGCCGTGATCGATAAAATAATTTCGGACCGCCACAATTATTTTTGTCCGCAACTCAAAACTGGTTCGAACGTCTTTATTGAAAATCAAATCCAGATAACGTTTTCGAAAACGCTCCTCAACATCCTTTAAACCGTGCCACTTCTCCGGCATCGGCAGGATAGCCTTAGAGATAATCCGAAGGCTATTTATCTCTAGAGTCGGTTCACCTTTTTTAGTGGTAAAAGGTTTCCCGGAAACCTCTAGAAAATCTCCGACATCGGCAAAATCTATAAATGATTGGAAAACCGCCTCGCCGACAATGTCTTTTTTCAAATATGTCTGAAACTCGCCCCCACCATCGATCAAATTTATGAAGATCGACCCGCCGTGTTCTCGACGAGAGACCACCCGACCGACAATTGTAATTGTTTCGCCTGAGTTTTGTAAATTTTCAAAGTCATCTTTCGCCTCGGCGATGGTGTGGGTTCTCTCAACTAAAGCCGGGTAGGGTTCCGCCCCGTTTTTTCGAAGTCGCTCAACCTTATTTATTTTTATTTTTCGAATTTCTTCAAGGGCCATAGATTCATTTAATTTATTACATTTTAGACTAATTTAAAGGGTGTGTCACCACACCCTTTAAGAGAAAACTATTTTTGAGACCTACGATATATTTATAATCTTATAGGTAACGGTTCCCTTGGGGATAGTGACCTTCACTTCTTCGCCCTTTTTTTTGCCGACAAAAGCTTTCCCCAGCGGGGATTCGTTCGAAATTAGACCTTGGGCCGGGGCTGATTCGGAGGCTCCGACAATAGTAAATTCTTGTTTCTTGCCTCGGAATTGGACCGCGACGGTTGTCCCAACGGAAACCAGCGTCGGCTTCTTCCCGCCGTTATCAATTATTGAAGCATTGCGGATTATATCTTCAAGCTCCTCAATCCGGCCTTGGTTGAAGGCCTGCATCTCTTTAGCTTCCGTATACTCCGCGTTTTCAGACAAGTCGCCAAAACCGGTCGCCTCCAAGATACGTTTGGCAATCTCCGGCCGAATTCTATTCTTCCTTTCTTCGAGCTCAAGCTTGAGCTTCTCGAGGCCTTCCTTGCTTATATAGTGTGGGTTATCCATAATTTTTTGAGGAATCTAACAACTAAAAGTATCAGCAAAACCGACTTTCGTCACTGTTGATAAAATAGGGAACCGGACAAGTTCGATAATTCCAGCTTCGGAGAATATCACAGTTATAAATTTTTAGCAAAATATTTGGTGAGGAAATCATAGGCTACCTGCGTCGCCAAACCCTGCTGGTTTTGATTGATTCCCTCAATCACAACCGATAAAACAAAATTAGGATCTTGATAGGGGCCGTAGACAGTGATTAATGAGTTGGAACTCTTCCCCTTTAGCACCTCGGCCGTTCCGCTTTTTGCCGCCACCGGCACGGGCAAATTTGCCAATAATCGAGACGTTCCGGTAGTCGCCGTTTGACGCATACCTTCCTGAACCGCCCTAAGGTCGGCAAGATCAAAATCAACTTGACCGATAATCTCTTTTTCAAACAGCTCTAAAGTTTCATTTTCCTTGTTCACAATTTTATTTACAACTTCAGGTCGGTAAATTATCCCCTCGTTGGCAATCGCGGCGGTGTAAGTACTGAGCCAGAGCGGGGTTACCAAGAGATCTCCTTGACCAATTGAGATATTATAGGTATCCCCGGTAAACCAAGGCTCCCCCTTCGTAGCTAGTTTCCAAGTCGGGTCCGGAACAAATCCGGATTGTTCCCCCGCCAAATCAATCCCTAAAGCTTTATCCGCCAAAAAATCTCTTAAATATTTTGTGATTCGATCAATACCCAACCCCTTGATGTTTCCATAGCCCCCACCGACGGAATAAAAGAAGATGTCTGATGATTGGGCAATCGCTTTTCGAAGATCAACCGTGCCTTGGATCTTCCAATCTCGATAAGTATAGACAATATTGGGGTCAAACTGATTTGGAATGGTAATAAAGCCGACTAGGTCGGTTATCGAAGTCTGGGGGGTGATCGTCTTTTCGTTTAGGCCGGCTAGGGCGTAAAGAGGCTTTATGGTTGAACCGGGGCTATAGAGACCCCCGATAGCCCGATTAAAAAGAGGCCGATTCGAATCCTGAAACAAACGCGTCACTTGATCTTGGGTTAAGGAATCTTGGAGTTCATTATTGTCGTAGGTCGGGAAACTGACCAACCCCAGTACCGCTCCACTATTCGGATTTTGGATAACCGCTGCCCCTCGATGTAACCCCGCCGATCTCAGCGCCTTTTCAAGGCTGTCAAAGAGATCTTGTTGGATAGTGGAATCAATATTTAAAACCAAACTATTCCCGGATTCCTCCTCAACAATTTTCTGCGGATCAACATGCTCTTGAGAAAAATTGATGACCCCATGCTCGCCCCGTAAAATTGCTTCGTAAGTCGCCTCAATCCCGGTTCGGCCAATTTTGTCTCGAAGATAATAGTAACTATCTCGGTTAAGATCTTTTTCGGAAACATTATTAATATAGCCAATGATATGCGAGAAATATGAACCGTGCGGATAGACCCGCTCTGGTTCGGAGACCACGACTAAGCCCGGAATATCCAGTTGGCCCAATTGAACCGCCTGCTCTTTGGAAATATCCTTCTTTATCTCTACGACTGACTCCCGACTAATTCTATTAAAATCAGCCTCAACTTCAGCTTCACTAATATCTAAAATCTGGGCAATTCTGAGTCCCGCTCCATTCTCAAGTGATTTTATCGAAGCATGTCGAGAGATTAGCAACAGTTTAAAATTGGGAAGATTAAAGGCCAGAGTCTGACCATTTCGATCAAAAATTGTTCCTCGAGGTGGCGAAACAATATAACTGAGTGAGGCATTTCTAATTGCCGCCGACCGAAGATCGCCCCCCGAGACGACAGAGAGGCGAAGAATAAAAATGAAATAGAAAACTAAGACAAAAACTATCCCCAATAAAATAATTTGGAAAATAGACCCGGAAACCGGATGCTCCATCGTTGAAACATGCCCCCGCGAACCCGCCAAAGTTTCCTCGGGATCAACAAAATCTTCATTTGGAGAAATACGATATTTTTTATTCATCACCTCTAAATTAAACCGGCCAGATGCGGACAAGAGCCGAAAGAGCCATAAATTGAATCGCGCCAATTATCAAGCCAAAAGACAAGATCGATAGGGGGCGGGCCTCAAAACGGATTAACCGCTCTTTAATGAGCGTAACTAAGCCGAGGGATAAGGCAAAGGCGAAAGCAACCAGACCAAAGTGGTGGGGCTGGAAAGCATCATAGACCAAAACGCCCAAACCAACAAAGAATAACCTCTGCCGATTAAGACGCCCCGAGCTAATTAAAAGTAACACCAAGACAATCGGCAAAATGTTTACCGAAGGTAAGCCAAAGCCAGCGGATAAAACAAAATCATAAAATAAACCAAAAATAATTCCGAATAAATACTTCATCAAATTATTTTAAGACAAAAGCTTGATTGGAGTCGATTACTTTAACAATCGGTTCCACCTCCACTTTTTGGAATAATTCCCCACTTGGAGATTCGGAACGAACGACAACCCCGACAATAACCCCTCGGGCCAAACCGTCAAGCCCACTGGTGAAGACTAGATCTCCAATAGAGACCTGTTCGTCAATCGAAACCAGATTGAGTTCAATATTGTTATCAATCTTTCCCTCAGTTGAAGCAAGGACGCCCCGATTTGTCTCTAAACTTATCTCCAAACTGGGATCTCCAAGTCGAGTGACTCGAGCCGTTGTGTCAAAAACCTCTTGGACAACCCCGATAAAGGCATTCCCGCCATAAATTAAAACATCGCCCACCTCAATACCGCTCGAGGTGCCAGAATCAATCAAAACCCCGGACTGGACTAAACCATCTTTACTCAAAATAATCCGCACCGGCAATAGTTTGTTTTGAGGAACCGGCCCAATTTTCAATTGGTCTCGAAGTTGCTTATTCTCCGCCTCCAGTTGTGCCACACGGGCTTCCTGCGAGAGTCGTTCGGAATATTTTTGACGCAGAAAAATATTTTCTTCAAAAATTTCTCTATAATTTGTTAGGGATTGCCAAAAGTATCTTAGCTCTAAGCTAATTTCGGTGGCTCCCGCGACCGGCCGAGAAAAGAAATAGAAAGGAGCCCCCCGGAGAAACCCCCCGGCCGTGATAACCCCAATTAAAAAGATACTGAAAAAAAATAAAAATCGAGCGATAATTTGTGAGGAATTAAACATAGCCCTCCTTTTGAGTCGAAACTAAAATATCTTGTAACTCGTCGATATTCTCTAGCACCAAGCCACAGCCTCGAACCACCGAGGTTAGCGGGTCGTCAACGACTCGCACCGGTAAATTAGTGTCTTTGGCGATTAGTTCATCCAGTCCTCGGAGCAAACTTCCGCCACCGGAAATGTAGATATAACGATTCAACAAATCGGCAATGAGTTCCGGCGGGGTCTCTTCAATCGCGCTTCGAACCGAGGCAACAATTCTTTGGACGGAAGGAGCTAAAGCAACCCGAACCTGTTGAGAGGTAATTTTTATTTCTTTGGGTAGTCCCGTAACCAAATCTCGACCGCGAACCGTCGATTCCAGTTCTTCTTCCAGAGGGAAGGCAGAGCCGAGTTCAATTTTCAAGCGTTCGGCGGTCGCATCACCGATAAAAAGATTGTGCTCTTCTCGCAAGTATTGAATAATATTTTTAGTTAGAGCATCTCCGGCTATTCGAAGCGACCGCGAGGTAACCATTCCCCCCATCGAAATTACCGCCACTTCGGTCGTCCCACCCCCAATGTCAACGATAACGTTGGCCGAAGCATCTTGAATAGGTAGGCGGGCCCCGATTGCCGCCGCCATCGGTTCTTCAATCAAAAAGACAGCCCGAGCGCCAGCATTATAAGTGGCATCCTCCACCGCGCGACGCTCCACTTCCGTCACTCCCGAGGGAAGGCCCACCACCACCCGGGGTCGCGGGGGAAATAGGAAATTACCCTCATGAACTTTATCGATAAAATATTTGAGCATCTGCTCGGTCACTTCAAAATCTGAAACTACGCCGTTAACCAACGGCTTATAGACCGAAATATAGCCGGGAGTCCGGCCAACCATTTTTCGCGCCTCCTCTCCGATGGCCAGCACTCGCCCGGTTTTTTGGTTAACCGCCACAACTGAGGGCTCATTGATAACAATCCCCCGACCTCGCACATAAACAAGGGTGTTTGCCGTCCCTAAATCAATTCCAATATCTTTTGAAAATAAGCCGAAAAATCGTCCCAACATAAGCATTCCCACTCTATCAAACTGACCACTAAAGGCAAAGCAAACAAAAACCCACCGTTAGGTGGGCGGTTTAATTGATCCAGGACCAGCCCTCTTGAGGGTCGTGGTAATTTTTCACCCACGATTCCCGGAAAATATCCTCGACCCGATTCAGCTCTTTTGTCCTCCCGGTCTGAGGGTGAAGTGTTTCAAGATCGGCGAGGGTCGCCTCTCGATCTGAATCAGACACAAAATCCAGAAGAGAGGACGCCTTGATTTGGCGCCTCACCTCGGGTATCTCCCAATTGGTTATCAAGCCGGCCGCCGCGGCTAAATCAATAACCCGCAAAGCCAAGGCCTTCGAGAAAATAACCGGAGAAATTCGGCCATTAGGAGAGGATAACCTCTCCATGGGGGGGCGGGCAGGGACAATCACAGATCTTGAAATGGGCCGCCGAGCCAATAATCATTTTTTCTCTCCTTGTAAGTTGAAAGAACTCGAGTGATATTAAGATAAAAAATAAATTATGTCAATAAAGAGGCCTAGATCCTTTCCAAAAGTTCACTAAATTTAATTAGTTCCGTCTCACTTGATTGACGTGATTTCAACTCGATGGAGTTCTCTTTGATCGTCTTTGGGCTAACGACGACCCGATACGGAATCCCCAGAAGGTCGGCATCAGCGAATTTCTCCCCCGGGCTGGCCGAGTCCCGGTCATCAAATAAAACCTCCACCCCGGACTCCAGCAGTTGCCGATAAATTTTTTCCGCCTCAATCGAACCGGTATCTAGACCAATGAGATAAACCTGAAAAGGCGTAACCGCTTCGGGCCAAATTAAACCCTGATCATCGTTGTGTAGCTCGGCAATTGTCCCCATGACCCGCCCGGGACCGATTCCGTAAGAACCCATAACAACCGGTTTTTTCCGGCCATCTTCATCGGTAAAGCCAAGGCCCAAGGTCTCGGAAAATCGCGTCCCCAATTTAAAGATGTTCCCCACCTCAACTGATTTTCGCTCCACGAGACGGCTCTTATTCAACCCTAATTTGGTGATGACTTCATCGGAATAAACCTCCTTATTGATCGCCAACCCCTTTTCTTCGTCCAAATAAATTGTGTCCTCGCCCGCTTCAGTTAAAGTTTGAAATTCGTGACTAAAATCAGAAAAACTTCCACCACTGGCATAAGTAATGATCGTTTTTTCCCCGAGACCGAGACGCTGAAAGATCGTTGAATAGGCCAGAATCACTTGATCATAAAATTCTTGAAGTTCGGCCTCGGATCGACTGAAAGAATAGAGGTCCTTCATGATAAACTCCCGAGAGCGCATCAAACCACTTTTGGCCCGAAGTTCATTCCGAAATTTTGTTTGAAATTGATAAAGATAGCGGGGTAAATCTTTATAGGATCCGATAAAGTGGCTAAGCATTTCCGTCAGTGGCTCCTCGTGAGTTGTGGCTAAGCCGATCTCCGTCTCATTTTTAAGTCTGGTCTTAAACCAGACATCGATCGCTTCATCGGACCAACGCTCTGTTTTCTCCCAAATCTGAGGATCCTGAAGCGAGGCTAAAAATAATTCCTGAGCCCCGATCCTGTCCATCTCTTCCCGAATTATCCCCATGATTTTGTTTAGAACCCGAAGACCGATTGGGGTA
The DNA here is from genome assembly GCA_002771135.1 of Candidatus Yanofskybacteria bacterium CG10_big_fil_rev_8_21_14_0_10_46_23. Taxonomy (GTDB): domain Bacteria; phylum Patescibacteriota; class Minisyncoccia; order 2-02-FULL-40-12; family IGHO2-12-FULL-4; genus 1-14-0-10-46-23. The sequence continues at coordinate 38,611 of PCXO01000005.1, read as the reverse complement.
TAGCTATAAACGCCAGCCATATTTTTATAAATAAAGCCCCCTTGAGTCAAAAGTTGGGCATTTCGACTGGTCTCGTCTTTAGCGGTATGTTTTTGGGTTTTTATCAGAGATTCGGAAATTTTCATATTGTCTTTATTATGGCCGAATGGAGATGACTTAACAAATGTAAAAAATATATTTAATCCGAAAACATTCCAAAACCCAGCGAGTTTTGTTCATTCCGCATCGCCTATGGATTCCGCCCCCCCAAGCTGGTCGGACCATGCAATCCACAGGCGATACGGTTTCTTGATTAAACATATTTTTCTGAATAAAAATTAGCTCTTTCTATTTATTTTGCGATTACAAAAAATGGAGAACATCTTTAACGGTAATATAAACCATCAATAACAGCAGAAGAGAAAAACCGGCCGCGTTTACCAACCCTTCAACTTTCTGAGGAATAGCTCGACGTCGAATCTTCTCGATAATAATAAACAGGAGCCGACCGCCATCTAGGGCCGGGAAAGGGATTATATTAAGAACCGCCAGGTTTACCGAGATAAGCGCCGTAAACTGTAAAAGATAGGAAAATCCCACTCGCGCCGCTTGCCCCGTAAAAATGGCAATACCGATGGGCCCGGAGACAGTCACTCCGGGACTGCCACTCTGGAAAATATTAGCAATAATTGAGGCATAGCCTTGAACTGTCGCGGCCGTCAAAATTCCGGCCTGCTCAATCCCCTTATAAATTGACTGATACCAAGGGTAGGAAATGACGCCCGTCGGGATTAACGCAATCCCAAGCGCCCCCTCTTCTTCGGGATGCTCCGAACGGGGAATAATCTCAATGCCAGATAATTCAGTACCCCTCTGGACAATTAAGATGATGGGCCTGTCTAGATTATTACCAATGTATTTCTGGATTTCATCAATTTCTTGAGTCGGGATAATTTCCTCGCCGTTTTTGAAGCCAATGACCGTATCGAGAACCCTTAGCCCGGCTGTATCGGCGGGACTGCCCGGAGCAATTCCGGCGATTTGAACCGCCACCTCTCGAGCCTGATCGATATTATCTTCGTTCACAGCCACGCGAGAGCCCAGCGTATTGCCCACCCCCAAAAGAAGCGCCGCGAAAAGAATGTTCATGATAACCCCGGCGACAATAACTTTGATCCGATCGCCGGCGGACTTTGAGCCAAAACTTCGGGGTTGATTAGCTTCTTGACCGTCTTCCCCAAAAATTCTGACAAACCCCCCAAAAGGCAAAAGGTTAATCGAATAGAGAGTCTCTCCTTTTTTGAAGCCGAATATTCTCGGGGGAAATCCGAGACCAAACTCATCAACTCGCATGCCCGCTCGCTTGGCCATAATAAAATGACCAAGCTCGTGAACAAATACGAGAAGGGCGATGACAATTAAAAAAATTAAAATTGTCATTTTAAACTGTGAGAAGCTCGGTCTCTTTTTTTGATTCGATCAATTTTAACTTTTCCATGTATTCATCGATCACCTTTTGAAGCTCATCTTTGGCCCGAAATTTATCATCCTCTCGAATTTGGCCTTCTTTTTCCAGTTGCTGAAGATCCCGCCAAATGTCTTCTCTTATTCTCCTTATTTTTATCCGAATCTCTTCCGACTTTTGCTTTAAAAGTTTTATAAAATCTTTCCGCCGTTCTTCCGTAAGGGGCGGGAAAGACAGTCGGATTAATTCCCCTTGAACAACCGGATTGACTCCTAAATCAGAGCTAACCAAAGCTTCTTGAATCGGACCCATCAGAGATTTATCCCAAGGCTGGATGGTCAAGTTCCTCGAATCGGGTGAAGCAATCGAGGCCACCTCTTTCAGCATGGCCTTGGCGCCATACGCCGAAACCATAATTCCCTCGACAATAGCCGGGGTCGCTCGGCCCGTTCGAATGTTGGCAATTTCATCTCTAAAATGACTCATTAGAGCTTCCAAATTAGGGCGATTCTCATTTAACAGGCTTTGATACATAAACTTAAAAACTGATGAAAGCTTCTTCGAAAAGAAGCCGTTGATTGAGGGCCGGGTTGTCTAAGTCTTGGCTTAATTTCAAGATATTGTTCACTATGCTATTCTTTTTTCTATTTGTAAACGTCCGCAGATAAAGAAGCCAATAAATAATCGCCTCCATCGGCTGATAGCCTCGTTTCTCTTTCAAAATTAAATCAATCAAGTCCAGCCTCCGGTAAATTGGGGCTGAAATGATCTCTCTTAAATCAGCGACGGCTTTTTTAATTTTATCGAAGTCGTTTCTCTCATAAAGAGATTGGATTAAACCGATTCGACCATTTGAAAATTGAGAGAGAAATTTCTTTTGGCTCTCCGAGAGAGCCTCTAGGGAATTTAGATAAGTGGTCATGGTTTTCTCCGAGTGCGGGGGAAAGTACACTGACTGGCAACGAGAAACAATTGTTTTTAAAACTAAATCGGGGCGAGAAGAAACGACGATAAAGATTGCCGGACTGGGGGGCTCCTCTAAAATTTTTAAGATAGCGTTCCCGGATTCCAAAGTCATCTCGTGGGCCTCGTCAATCAAAACAAAGCGATATTGACTGGAATGGGGTTTGAGCGCAAGAAATTTTCTTAAATTTCTAACTTGGTCAATGTGAATCAGGTTTGAATCGTTTTCCTCTGAACTAATCAAGAAAAAATCGGGGTGCTGGAGAATATCTTCAATCTTATTGACTTTCCTGATTAACTCAAAGCCCAGAGTTTTTTTACCAATCATTTCTTGGCCATGGAAAAAATAAGCCTGATTTAAATCATCCCGCTTAAACTGATTCCCTAAATCTCTCTTTATAGCCTCGAAGCCAAAAGTCGCCCACATAATTGATAGATTTATAGTAACTTAAAAGCCACCTCGCTTCAACGTCTTTTGACGTCAGCCGGTGGCTCTCAAGGCTAGTTCATCGAGTTGTCGTTCTTATCCGCGGAGCTGTCCATGTTGCTATTTTCATCGGACATTGACGAGCGCATCGATGGATTTTCATTCATCATGTTCTCACTCTTGTTCATGTTATCCGCCCCCATATCGGATTTCATGCTCGAAGATGAATCATCCGTCATTGGTGAATCAGGCATATCGCCCTGACCCCGCCCGCCTCGGCGACGCATGGAGACCCAGAGAATAACAAGAACAACAATAACAACTAAAATAATAATTTGCGTTGCTGACATATTTTTAAACCCAGCAATAACAATTTGTTCCTGCCGAGTATTTACGCTTCTACTTCTCTAATAGTATAACAGTCTTTTATCTGAATTTATCAACAAGCTCGCCTACACCGCCGAAAGCAGATATCGGGCAATAATCTCGCCCGCCTTTGGGTTCGCGAATCTTTTTATCTTCGCCGAGATTATTTCTGAATTTTCAAGGGCACCTTCGAGTTGATCAAGTAAAACGTGGGGGGTGAAGTTAGATTCTTCCAAAACTATCGCTCCAAATCGACTGATCGCCCGGGCATTGGCTCGCTGATGATCTCCGGCGGAGTTTGGCAGGGGGACAACAATCATGGGCCGGCCCAAATTAGCGATCTCAAAAAGTGATCCCGCACCGGCCCGGGTGATAACTATATCACTTGCTTGATAAGCTTCCGCCATCGCTTGCGGGTCTAAAAATCCTACAAGGCGATAATTTTCCGATATTGCCTTAGCCTGCTCCTGCGTCACCTCATTTTTAAGGGCTTCGAGACGACCCGAAACTTCTTCTTTATTTGATCCGCCCACCTGATGAATAACCGAAAATTTCTGGGTTAAAGGAACAATTATTTTTAAAATAGTCGAATTGATTCTTTGCGCTCCCTGACTCCCGCCCATAACAAAAACTACCGGTAAATTTAGGCCCAGTTTAAATTTTTGCTTGGCTTCTTGCGGGGTCAGATTCGTTTCTAAAAATTCTCGGCGAATAGGCGCGCCGACCAATCTAGTCTTATCGGCCTTGAAATACGGGCCCGCCGAATCAAACGAGATGAAAACTTTTTCAGAAAAACGACCAATAATTTTATTCGCCAAACCGGGGACCGCATCGGACTCGTGCGTAACAATTGGGATCATCAATATCTTTGCCACCAGAGCCGGAATCAGAGCGGCGTGACCGCCTTTTGAAAAAATGACGTCGGGCATAATCAGCCAAAGATAAATGAGGGATTGAACCGTAATTAGAGGAATCTTTAAAATATCCAAAAAATTTAAAAGGCTAAAATAGCGACGCCACTTAGCGCTAGCGACCGGATAAAATCTAAGACCATTTTGATTGGCCGAGTGACTCAAGAATTGACCTTCCCCCATAACGCGAAGATCCAAATCAACCCCTTGATTAACGGCTTGGATTCGCAGTGACTGAGCCACCGCAATCAAAGGGAAAACGTGTCCACCCGTGCCACCCCCAAGTAAAAGTATTCGATAATTCATTGCGAGTTACTCCTGAAGATGCCTCGTTCGCATTTTGCTAATTATATGGCGGTGCTTTCTAAGTGGCAAAATGAAAATCGAAACTCCCAAGACTCCGACAACTCCTAAAATAATAAAGAGGATATCAAAGCCAAATTTTTCCACGACAAAGGCTCCGACGTAAGAGCTAATGGCGATAGCGATCCCCACCCCAACATCCTCGACGGACCACTCATAACCTGTTGAACCTCGATCGAGATGGTTCGTGAAGAGAATTCGCCAGCCCGGAACCGCCATTGCCGCCGAAGCGCCATGAATAAAGCCCAGAAGATAAATATGCCAAGGCTGAGAGACGAAGATATAACAAAACTGAGTCAGCGGTATCAGATAGGAACCTAGGAGCATTACCTTAAATTCGCCCAACTCACCGACTCGATCCATCCAACGTCCAATCGGCAAAGTTATGATCGAGCGAGCAATCCAATAAAAACTTGCGGCCAAACCAACTGTTCTAAGACTGCCACCCGAGATATTCTCCGTTACAAAAATTGCAAAGATTGGGGCTAAGAGGCCGATCGCAAACCAAAGAGCAATATCAGACCAAATTAAATTTCGGATAACCCGATTTATCATGAATTTAAAAGATTATTCTTCCGTACTAACAGGGTCGTGCGGAAAACCGCGACCAAAGTAATCTCGCTCCTCTTTTGAGACCGAGCTAGTGACTAAATTCTTTACAAAATCGAGAGTCGCCTTAGCCGGTGTGTCTGACTCAATTTGCCAGTATCGGGCCAATAAACCCGAGAGATGCGCCGCGGCCACCGAGGTTCCCGAAACAATATTATATTTGCCTTCAATCCAAGTCGATTGGACATCAACCCCGGGGAGGACGAAGAAATCCGCGACGCTTGAGCGAGAACTCCAATCAGGAACTTCTTGATCAATATTGAAAGCGCTGGCCCCTAAAACTTGGCTATAAGCGGCCGGGTAGTCGATACTCTCGGGGTAGGGACCATCATTCCCCAAACCCGAAACCACAATGGCATCCTTGCTAGAAGTAGCCTTGATAGCATTTTTCAAAATTGCAAGGTCCGCATCGGACCCAAAACTTAAATTGATAATTTGGGCCCTCTCTTTGAGCGCATCGGCAATCGCCGCCGCAATATCATCAGCGAAACACTTCCCGGTCGAATCACAGGTCTTATAAACCAATAATTCGGCCTGAGGGGCGACCCCGTAGATACCGACTTTTTGGGAACCGCCGTTAGCCCCAATTATGCCCGCGACATGAGTCCCATGACCGTTAAAATCTTCACAGGCTCCGTCTTCAAAAGCAACGCTTGGGTTAGAGAAGTCTTTACAGAGAGCGACCCTCGATTCTAAATCCGGGTGATCGGTATCAACGCCAGTGTCCAAAATCGCGACCCGAATCTTATCACCGCCAAAAGGAACGGCCTCGAGACCATTCCCCAATAAACTGACCCCCCAAGGAACCCGCGCCTGCGGGTAATTCGGGGCAGTCGCCTCTTCCTCCGCGACCGCATCCTCTTCGAGCACAAAGAGCGTCCCGACCGGTTCTATTTTCAGGCCGAAAAGCTTAACCAACCGAACTTGAAACTCAGAAAGACCTGTCGAAAAATAAGATTTAAAATCATGGCGCTTACCCAAGGTATTTCGCCAAAATAGACTATCAGAATAAACAATATAACGCCCCGCGCTAGAATCTTTTTCGGCCGAAAAACCCGAGGTCGGAAGAATCAACAGAAAGACAAGCATCGGCAACAACAAAGACTTTTTGAATTTCATAGATTTACCTTATTTTAGCACGCCCCCGGGTCAAGAAAAAGTTATTTATCCCCATTCCCGAACAACCGTTCTATTTGATGTTGAATCTTTTGACTCCAAAGGTGTACCCGCTGATCTCGATCGACATAACGCTCGTAAAACCCCTTAAATTTATAGCCCAGAATGTAAATGAGCGCGACCGATAAGCCAAAGAAAAGAATAAATAAGCCGGCGCTTTTTACTACCGTGAAAAACCACTGGTAACTTTGCCCGAAGAAGTAACCGATGAAAACTGTGATCGCGACCCAGCCCACCGACCCGATAAAATTGTAGCGAACAAATTTATTTAAATTATATCGGATAGAGCCCGCGAAAACTAGCGTGGCGATCTCCAAACTGAAAGTAAATTTTGATAAAACGATTGCCTTCCCCGAGTGCCGCTCAAAAAAGTTGGAAATTTTACTGATCATATCTCGACTAACTTTGTGCTTATAACCCCAACGATCAAGCGCTTTCGCTCCCCCCAGCCGTCCGACTGAATACCACATAAAACCATTCAAGGTGTGACCCAAAATAAAAATAGGGAGAATGAAGCTTAATCGGACCTTCCCGAAGGAAGCCAAAAAACCGCCCAAGATATGAGTGTTCATCCCCTCAAACAAACTTCCAAAAAACAAAACCGGATAAATTTGATTGATCAAAAAGGGGAAATGATCCCGAACAAACTCAATGATGCTATCCATTTTTTATATCAATAAGTCTTGGTTCGCTTTTACTTGAAGCCATGAGGGCCAAGACTAACCAGAAGATTATCATACCCTGTTGAATCGTCACAGGGAAGTGATCAAACAGGCCCCAGAAGACAACCAGCCCCCCCAAGATAAGAAGAAACGGGTCTCTCGGATCGGCAAGCCTTGTGGCGCGCCAAAATTCTCGAAAAAGCAAGATTAAAAAAGTTATAAAAAAACCAAGCCCGATTAAACCGATCTCCGTCCCGATTAGAATGAAAATGTTATGGATCGGTTGATACTGCCAAGCCAAAAGGTCGGGTTGATTTTTCAACAGCGACAGTGAAAAATTTCCGATCCCCACTCCGAATAACGGCCGAAGATAAATAGATGAGATTCCCTCTTGGTTGTAAAATAATCTAAGATTCAAGGCTTGATCCGTGCCCCCAGAGAATGTGGCGCGACTCTGGATTTCCGGGAAAAAAATGACTAAAAGGACAAGGAGGGCGATCAAGGTAACAGAAAATATCGTTACCAAGCGAGGAATCAATCGAAATGAACTCAGCCAAAATTTCTTGAATCGGTATAAAATAATCGGGAAGAGAACCCCGGCCAAAATCCAAGAAAGTTCAATGACCCGAGAAAAAGTTAGAAATAGGGCAACGACTAGAATCAAGTAGGGCCAGAGACTTTTTAAGTTTGGTCCAAAACCTCTCCGGAACAGATAGTTAAAATAAAAACCAAATATAGCCAGAACTAAAACTCCGGCCAAAATATTCGGATGGGGAGTGGCTCCATAGCTTCTTAAAATCAAGTTGCCCTGAACCAAGAAAGTCGCTACCCCGGCCATGCTTGGCTTCAAAATAGTCTCTCCCAAAAATCGCAACCCCAAATCGGCCTGCCGAATATACTCCAAAATTCCGATAGCTCCTTGGATAACCCCGCCCCAAAGCAAACATTTGAAGACCAGCTCCAGACTGATAATCTTTCTGACTTCTGATCGAAGGTACCAGAACAAACCGACAAATTCGACAAGTTTAAGCCAACGGAATAAACCAATGGCGCCCTCAATCGCCTGCGTGGTCGAGAGAAGAGCAAAAATAAGGAAACCGATAAGCGGATAGTCGCTGGGTCGAAAACTTAATTTTCTCTCCGATTTTAACCTCCACCACCTATAAAATTTAGAGATAAAGAGGGCCCCGATAATTAAATCCGACAAATAGATAAAACGTCCCGTCCACTCGATAAAGCTAGCGTCATAGTCGAATATAAATCTGATTTGAAAAGAAAACGCCAACAAAAAAATGATCAGTAACCAGCGCTCAATTTTTTCCAGTGAGATTTTCATAATAGCGCGTAAACAATCCCCGCCCCAAATAAAAGAATCAGGGCATACCAGGACCACTGTGGCAATCGCATTGAATACTCCGGGATCCGATCCCCCTTCTTTTTAATTTTTTGGTAGAGGAAAATAAAGATAATTGACTCTAGCCCGATGGCCACCGACCCGGCGAGGCTCATTATATTAATTAAATTTCTAATCCCCGCCAGAAATAAAAGAAAGGGGATAAAAATAGTCAACGCCCAAGACAGTCGTTTAGAAATTGAAAAATCATATTGAAACATGGACTGCAGGGCCAGACCCAAGCCCAGGTAGGAGGTGGAAATCGCCAATAACCCAAAAAGAGAAACGATAAAAATAATCGGAAAGCCGATGAACGGGGCTAGTCCGGAAATTGCTTCCGGGGTCGTTAACTCTCCGGAGATTCCAACCACGACAAAAGCAAAAATAAAGAATATCAGACTTGGAATTAGGGTTCCCCAAATTATTGATTTTTTGAGATATTTTTCCTTACCGCGAAGAAATTCACGCTGTAGGGGAATTGCCGGAAAACCCCGTAAGGCAAAAAGTAAAACCCCGTAAGGCAAGAACCAAAAACTCGGTTCGGCAAAAGAAAATTTATCAAAACTAACACTACCAACACCCCCAATGAAAATAACCCCCACCGCAACAATCAGGAAAATGGTCATTACCAGCTCCAGCCAGGAAATTTGGTTCAATCCCAAATAAACAAGAGTCGAAAGCACCATAAAAAAAACGACACTAAGCGTGAAAGGAGAAAATCCTATCGGGGTAACCGCCAAAATGTTAGCCAAAAACTCCCCGCTAATTACAGTGTAGACCAAAAGAGCCGAATAGACGGTCAAAGTAAAAGAAAATAAAACTAATTTTTTCCAAGCTGTGCCTAAATAAAAATGGGCATAGCCCGCGATTTGGTGATTCTCTCGAGTTCGAAGGGCCACCTCGCCTAAAGCCAAATTGATTACCAAGGTGATCGCCGTTATCAGGCCCAAGAAAAAGATTCCCCAAAAAAAACCAGCCTTCAAAAAAGCGAAGGGCACTCCAAACATCCCAATACCAACCGTAGTCCCAATAAGGAGTGTCGCCGAGTGGAGGGTCTTATTTTTCATTAACTTTTATCCTTTCTTTTTTGAAGATTGAGTTCTCCCTTTCTGGGTTTTTTTACTTTTGGATCGAAAAGCTACTTTCATGACGTCATCAAAATGTTTTGCAAAAATAAACTCGATATCTTTTTTCACTTCCTTGGGAATTTCATCGAGATCTTTTTCATTTTCTTTAGGCATTATAACTATTTTCAAGCCCGCTCGTCGAGCCGCCAAGACTTTCTCTTTTATTCCCCCGATTTCTAAAACTTTACCGCGGAGCGTGATCTCCCCGGTCATTCCAACATCCCACCGGACCGGTCGGCCCATTACAAGCGAGGTTATCGCCGTCACCATAGCCACTCCGGCGGAAGGACCGTCTTTCGGAATCGCCCCCATTGGAACATGAATATGGATATCTTGAGAATAAAAGTCTGTTTCGGCTTTCTCCCGCTTTGCGATTGTTCGGACATAGCTAAAGGCTGTCTGAACCGATTCCTTCATCACCGTGCCAAGATGTCCGGTTAAAATTAACTTTCCCTTGCCGGGCATTTGGGTCGCCTCAATTGACAATATTTCGCCCCCCACCGGTGTCCAGGCCAGACCGGTGACAACCCCAATTTCGTCTTTATTTTCCGCCAATTGGTGGGTATATTTTCGAGGGCCTAAGTACTTATGAAGTTTAGCCTCATCAATTTTTATGTTTTTTGATTTTTTATCCAAAGTTTCGCGGGTTATTTTTCGAACGATCTTTGAAAGCTCTCGCTCCAAGTTCCGGACGCCCGCCTCATGGGTGTGTTTATTAATAATGTCGCTGAGCGCCTCGCTCGTGAAATTAATATCCTTGGGCTTGAAGCCGTGATTCTCCAAGATTTTAGGCAGGAGATGTCGGTTGGCGATATTTTTTTTCTCTTCTTCTGTATAACCAGAGAAGTCAATGACTTCGAGTCGATCCCGGAGGGCCGGCGGAATTGAATCCAGAACATTAGCCGTAGCAATAAATAAAACATCGGATAAATCAAATGGCACCTCCAGATAATGATCCGAGAAAGAATTATTCTGCTCCGGGTCAAGCGTCTCTAAAAGCGCCGCTGAGGGATCCCCGCGAAAATCTTGACCAATTTTATCAATCTCATCAAGCATAAAAACCGGATCTTTCGTCTTAGCCGTGTGAATTCCTTGAATAATCCGGCCGGGCAAAGCTCCGACGTAAGTTCGACGATGACCCCGAATCTCGGCCTCATCTCGAATTCCACCCAAAGAAACGCGAACAAATTCGCGACCAAGCGCCCGAGCGATAGAGCGTCCGATCGAAGTTTTGCCGGTTCCCGGGGGACCGGTAAAACAAAGGATAGGCCCTTTTATCTTGCCCACTTGTTTTTGAACCGCCATATATTCTAAAATCCTCTCTTTGGTTTTCTCAAGACCAAAATGGTCCTCATCTAAAATTTTGGAGGCTTTCTTGAGATCAATGTCCGTCTTACTCTTTTTATTCCAAGGCATCTCCACTAGCCAGTCCAGATAGGTTCGAAGATAGGAGACCTCCGGGCTAAACGGCGGGAGTTTTGATAGGCGATCCAACTCTTTTAGAGCCTTCTCTTCGATCGCCGGGGGCATTTTTAACTTCAAGATTTTTTTCCGAAAAATTTCAATTTCTCCTCGGTCATCCTCGACGCCAAGCTCTTTTTCAATGCTCTTGAGTTGTTCTCTCAAAAAAGCTTCCTTCTGCATCTTGCCTAACTGTTTCTTGGTTTCCTTGGCAACTTTTTTCTCCGCATCGATAATCTCCGATTCTCGAGTCAAAATTCGATTCAGTTTTTTCAGCGCCTCTTTTGTATCTCGAGTCTCCAAAACATCTTGCTGTTCGGCCACGCCAATATTCAAATTCGCGCTGATAACGTCAATAATTTGCTCCGGATCGTTCTGGCTACTGAGCATGGACAAGAGATTGGAAAGCATCGAGGGAATAATCCGATTGTTTTCACTTATTCTCTTATACAAATCCAAAACGGAGCGCATTAAAGCTTCGGACTCGACATCGTCTTGCCCTTTTAAGGAGAAAGACTGAATAGTCGCCTTGAAAAAAGGGCTACTTTGGGTGATTTTTAAAATTTCCGCCCGGGTTATCCCCTCGACATCAATTCGGGAGGAGCCATCCATAAGACTATCAACAGAAATTATCCGGCCAACTGTCCCAACCTCATAAATATCCTTTTCTTCGACATTATCATCCAGATTTTTTTGAGAGACAAAAAGGACAAGTCGATCCTTCTTTAGAGACTCCTGCAAACTGAAAACAGAGGAGGGTCGTTGAATGACTAAAGGGATGACCACGCGCGGGAACAAGACCGCGTTTTTAATAGCGATTAAGGGGAGCTCTTCGGGAATAATTAAATCTTTAGGAGTGTTATTGAATTTCATAATATTTCCCCATAATAACAATTAGCACTCTTGCGTCAAGAGTGCTAATTTCAGGTCTTTGCCTACTCGCCTGATTTTTCGAAAGAATCATCAAACTGGCCCTGATCAACCTTAGCGCGCTCCTGATCGATCATCTCTATCAATCGCGTGATTAACGACTTCGGATCAGGATCAAAAATAACCTTGCCCGGGCCTCTTTTTGCCTTGCCGATAATATGCTCGATCTCATCAGCCATTCCCCCGGTTTCAACCAACACACCAACGGGCTTATTATCTTCAAAGGCAACGGTGAATTCGTTTAAAGTCCCCATCCGACCACAGGTGATAACCACCGCATCCCCCGCTCGAGTCAGCAAAAGGTTCCGGCCCGCGTAATTGGAACCAGTATAAATAATGAAGTCCATATACTCGGTCGGCAATCGATAACTCCGAACATGCGCCGCGTGGCTAGCCGCCGGAGATATTCCGATGCTAATCCCCCCCTCAGCCTTCGCCCCTTTAGCCGCCCAAAGAGGCATCCCATGAGTGGCACCGGTCAAAACCAGACCGCCTTGGCGAACAACCTCTCGACCAATTTCCTCGGTTTTAATGTGGGCATCAACAGCGCAGTGATCCGTCACTGCCGCCCCCGAGACAACAATTGCGTACTTCATAAAATTTATTCTACCAAAAGCGCCTTGGCTCTCAAAATCTAATCGAGCTCAAAACTCTCTCCCGGTTTCGGAACAACGGTATCAATTAAAAGCTTATCCCGGAGGTGGACCGCCAAAGATTGGCTCGCCTCTTCGTCGCCCTGAACGATAAAAGCACGCTTGACCGTCTTTTTCTCATTGACATGCATCAGCCAATGGGCTAGCTGGCTTTGATCCGCGTGCGCTGAATAACCGCTGACTGAGCGCACCTCGGCCTTGACGAAAATATGCTCTCCAAAAATTTTAACCTCCTTTTCACCATCAAGAATCCTCCGGCCCAAGCTATTCTTTACCTGATAGCCGACAAATAAAATAATGCTGTTGGGATCATCCAGATACATCTTTTCGTGATGTAAAATTCGGCCCCCCGTGCTCATGCCGGAACCGGCAATCACGACTTTCGGTCCGGGTACTTTATTTATCGCCTTTGATTCCGCCGGGGACCGCGTCATCTTCAATTGCGGAAAATCAAAAATCTCATCTCCGGCCTTAATCAAATCTAAGGCCACCTCATTGAAGTAGGCCTGATACTTCTTGTATTCTTCGGTAATTTTTATAGCCAAAGGGCTATCAATAAAAATAGGTAAGCGCGGGATGCGATCATTCTCGACCAAACCATTCAAGTCAAAAAGAATCTCTTGCGTTCGCTCAATGGCAAAAGAAGGAATCATTAACGTGCCTTTTCTTTTAAAGACATCCTCGATCGCATCTTCCAATATATTTCGACGTGATTCTCGATCTTCATGTAATCGATCGCCATAGGCCGACTCCATCACGACATAGTCCGCCTCGAAAAGGTTATCGGGCTGAGGCAAGAGGGGCATCGGGGGGTTGCCTAAATCCCCGGTAAAATAAAGCTTCTTCCCTTCGGCAATCACTTCGATTATGGCTGACCCAAGGACGTGGCCGGCATTAAAGAGCGTCACCGTCATATCTTCAGAAATTTTTATCGGCTCATAGTATTTCTGGGGCCGAAAAAGAGTCAAGATGCCGGTAACGTCTTCTTGGTCATAAAGTGGCGGGTGGTTATCCCGGCGAGCTTCATCCTTCATTAAGGAAAGGTTGTCGGGTAAAGCAACCGCAATCATCCCGGCTGTCGGTTCGGTTGCAAAAACCTCTCCTCGAAAACCTTCTTTAAAGAGTTTTGGCAGGCGGCCCATATGATCGGTATGAGCGTGCGTCACAAAAACCGCCTGTAGCTCGGCCGGGTTATAATTAAATTTTTGGTAATTCAGTTCTTCGGCAAATTTTGACCCTTGGAACAGGCCACAATCAATAATAATTTTGGTCTGTCCGGATTCCACTAAATAGTTTGCTCCCGTAACCGATTGAGCCCCGCCCCAAAAAGAAATCTTCATAGATGAATTAGCTAGCGAACAATTATCTGACCTGATTCATTTTTGTTCTCGACGTTATAGTAACTGAAAATCCCTTCAGCCGTGAAAGTATGGGAGAAAACGCTATCACCGGCGATACTCCCAGAGCTCTCAAAACCCGGGAGGTCATTTGAAGTAATATGAATCCCGAAAAGGCTTTGATTCTCAAATCGAACTGTGTCCCCGACTCGAATCCTCAAATTAGTCGGGCTAAAGGTCTGATTTCGATAAAAAACCGAATAGACACGAGTGTCTCTTTCCGGTCCTTCAATGTTAGTGCTGATATTCCCTAGAGCCGAAAAATCATAATTCCGATAATCGTCAAAGAAAAAAACCGAGGCGCTAAAAGTTACCAAAAGAAAAACTATGACTACCCAAAGATAGCCCTGAACTCGGTTATTAAAATGATGCTGATTGAATTTTTTCCAAGGCATTAAATCAATATGCTAAAAAATTTCTTCGAGCAGTTCTTCGGCAATCCGCCGATCACTCCAATCAACTTTCTGGCCTTGCGCTAAGGCGATCGAGGTCTCCGAACCCTTGCCGGTTATCACAACTATATCACCTTTATAAGCCTCTGTCATAGCTTTGCGCATTGCTTGGCGTCGATCAAAGATTACCTGCGGCGTTTTGACGGCAACCCCCCGCTTAACTTCTTCAATGATTCGATGCGGATCTTCGTCATAAGGATCCTCATTCGTCAAAATAATTTTATCACAATACTCATCGGCAATTTTGCCAAACTCGGGACGCTTCCAAGTATCGCGCCCACCTCCGGCCGCCCCCAAGACACAGATAAGTTTTTGGCCTTCGTTTAATTTCCCTTTTAAATGACGGTAAACGGCTCGGAGCGAGTCCGGGGTGTGCGCGTAATCAATTACTATCGAGAATGGTTGGCCTTTTTCGACAAAATCCATTCGCCCCGGGATTCTCTTAACCTTGGTGATCGCCGACTGAATTGTTTCCAAAGTTACCCCCAATTCTTGGGCCGCCCGCGTCGCCGCTAAGATATTAAGTTTATTGAAATCCCCCTCTAAGTTGGTGGTCAAGTTTAAATTCGACCAATCCTTGGCTTGATAGATTATTTTTTTCTTGGCCGGGATAGCCGTAAATTCGTCAATCAATTTATCATCGCCGTTTAAAACATGGACTTTCTTGGCTTTTTGGAAAAGTTTCTTTTTAGCCGAAACATAATTTTCGAAAGAACCGTGACTCTCAATGTGCTCGGGATGAATATTGGTTAGAACCGCCACGTCAAAATTGATCCCCAGGTGTCGCTTTTGAGCAATTCCTTCCGAGGTTACCTCCAAAATAAAGTGGGTCACACCCTGATCTCGAGCGCGACGCATCAGCGCTTGAATCAAGCCCCGGCCGGGCATGGTCATTTTCAAGGTGTTGGGCCACTCTTTGTCTCTAATCTTAAAGCCCAGAGAGCCAACCGCGCCGACAGCCAAACCGGCCTCTTCTAAAATCTTAGTAAGGATATAAACTACGGTTGACTTGCCCTTGGTCCCGGTCACGCCGATAACAACCATTGAATTCGAAGGGCGACCGTAGCGAAAGGCAAAAAACCAAGCTAGGAGCCAGTGATAGCCGGGTTGAAAAAATTTGAAAATTTGGCGGGGGATCAACCGCCGGCCAAGTCTTAAAATTTTTTCCAAACCAGCCTCTTTCATTCTTCTCAGGATACGAAAATGAGATTAAAGACGCAACGGAAAAGATTCCCCCCGCTTTGTTGAACAAAAGTCAAGAAGCTAACGGAATTTTTTATAGAGATTATAAACTCGATACCAAAAACGATTGAGCGGTAAATCAAAAGCCCCCGGGTATTCAATTACTTGTCCGCCCCAACGAAGTTTAAATCGAGTTACGCCGGGATAGGCTTCGCTATCAACCCCCCAAAGATCATACCTTTGAACCCCGCATTCTTTGAGGTGTTTGATGATACTCCAGTGAAGAAGATAGGGCGCCATTAGGGCGTGTTCTTTATAATCGGACCCCCCGTGAAGATAGAAGCCTTCTTTCCGATAGATTAAGAAGATGCCCGTGGCAATTATTTTTTCACCCTTAAAAACCCCAGCTTGAAAAGTATTTAAGTCCTTGCAGTCTAAAAGGGCTTGATAATATTCTCTTGGATAAATCCCGAAATTTTGCCGGCGACTAGTTTTTTCATAAATTGGCCAAGACTGTTTTGTATCTTCCGACAAAATTTTAAATTTCAAGCCGTGACGCTCGGCAACTCGAATACTATAGCGGGTTTTTTGGTGCATTTCCTGATTGAGTTGGCTCTCGCTTTTAGTTAAGTCTAAAATTAAAGTTCGATGGGGTTGAACGGTTATCGGGTTAAACCGAAAACCGAGATTAATTAAAGCTTGCACAACTTCGTCTTGCTGAGGCTCAATCTTTATGAAAATCGCCCCTTCCTTTTTGGCGATGATTTCTAGCTCGGTTTTCAGCTGAGCGGAGCCCTCAGCCTGACTCGGACCATAGGGAACATAAAGATATTTCTTTCCTAAAGAGACGTTCAGTATAACCGCCCAGATTATCTCCGTCTTGAGTTGAATCGGAAAAACCTTCCGCCCGAGCGATTTTTGAAAATCCATCCATTCTTTTGTCTGTAAAAATGACATCTTGGGTCTTTAGCGGGGCAGCAGCTATTTCAGACCGTTATTCGTGTGGATTGCATGGCTTGTGAGCCGTAAAATTAATCTGAGACGGCGAACAAAATCCACATGAATAACGGAATGCCGAATCCTCGCGGGGGATTCAAATGTTCTGAAATAACCGCTGCCCCGAAATATTTATTTTACATAGTTTATTTATTTTTCCCTAAAATTTTAAGGGCTTCCTTAAGACGGTCTTGGGTATTTTTCAAGTTATCGGGAATTTCTCGAATAACCTCCCGCGCTTGTAAGGTCGAATACCCCAAAGAAACCAGGGCCTCAACCGCCTCTTCTTCACTCGCCAAATCTCGACCCTGACTGGCTTCCCGCACATCCGTCTCTAGAACTTTGTTTTTCAGCTCGAGGATCATTCGTTTGGCCGTTTTGGCGCCGATCCCGGAAATCTTTTTTAAATAAGAATCGTCTTCTCTAATTATGGCCAGCTGGAGGGTCGGCAGATCAATATTATCTAATATTGTCTGAGCCAATCTGGGACCGATCCCGGAGACCGTGATAAGAAGCTCGAAGAAGCGTAATTCCTCTAACTTAATAAAGCCGTAGAGGTTAAAAACGCCATCCCGGAGGTTAATTACACTGTAGGTAAAGACCTTGATCGGCTCACCAATTTTTGATAGACTGTTCCGAATTCTATCAGAAAGAGTGACCCGGTAGCCCACTCCATTTACTTCGATAATTACGCTCGATTTGCCGATATCAAGCACCTTCCCGGCCAGATAAGAGATCATGGGCTCAGTATAGCAAAAAGATTAAAATATTGTACAAAAAAGAGGCCGCCGATTAATTAAGAAACCGTATCGCCTGTGGATTGCAAGGTCCGACCGGCCCGGGGGGCGGAATCCGCAGGCGATGCGGAATGAACAAAACTCGCTGGGTTTTGGAATGTTTTCGGGTTAATCGGTGGTCTCTCAATCTAATACACTATCTATGTTTAAACTTCACGCTCCCTTCAAACCGACC
Organism: Candidatus Yanofskybacteria bacterium CG10_big_fil_rev_8_21_14_0_10_46_23; assembly: GCA_002771135.1. GTDB lineage: Bacteria > Patescibacteriota > Minisyncoccia > 2-02-FULL-40-12 > IGHO2-12-FULL-4 > 1-14-0-10-46-23. The sequence goes on along the minus strand of PCXO01000005.1, from coordinate 21,127 downwards.
GGCGACCAGCCGGAGGCTATAAAAAAACTCCTGCGGGGTATTAGGTCTGGCGAAAAACATCAGACTCTTTTGGGCGTGACCGGATCAGGAAAAACTTTTACCATTGCCAACCTTATTGAAAAAACTCAGAGACCAACCCTAGTTATCTCCCCGAATAAAACCCTCGCCGCTCAACTTTATCAGGAGTTCAAGGAATTTTTCCCCGATAACTCCGTTCATTACTTTGTCAGCTTCTACGACTACTATCAGCCCGAAGCTTATTTGGCGCATAGCGACACCTATATTGAAAAAGATGCCCGGATCAACGAAGAGATCGACCGCCTTCGACACAGCGCGACCCAAGCCGTTGCCAGTCGAGATGACGTTATCATTGTCGCCTCAGTTTCCTGCATCTATAATCTGGGCTCGCCCGAAGAGTACCAATCCATGCGACTAGAACTCTTCCGGGGTCAGGAAATTACAACCAACGATTTAGTCGCCCGACTCCAGCGCCTCCAATATCAGCACGATATTGAATTAAATCGTGGGGGCTTTCGAAAAACTCAAAATGAATTTGAGATTGCCTCGGCGACCGGTCAAAATATTACCAAAATCAGAATGAGCGAAAATAAAATTGCGGAGATTTTGGTGGCCGATAACATTAATATTGATGACGCCCTGATTAACCCGCCCAAATTTAGTAAAGTTGTCGAAACTCAAATCTACCCCGCCAAATATTGGATCACTAGGGACGATAAGATCGCAACCGCCATCGATAACATCCTGGCCGAAATGCAAAAGCAAGTTAAGATGCTCAGCAAAGCCGGCGAGACGGAAAAGGCATCCCGGCTCCGGGAGCGGACAGAACGGGACATGGAAATGCTTCGCCAAACCGGCTATTGCTACGGGATTGAGAACTATTCTCGCCATCTCGATTTTCGGAAACCCGGCGAAGCCCCCCACACTTTAATTGATTTTTTTAGAACAAAAAAAGATTTTCTGACCATTATTGACGAATCCCACATTACTATCCCCCAAATCCGCGGGATGTACCACGGAGACCACTCTCGGAAATCGACGCTTATTACCCATGGTTTCCGTCTTCCCTCGGCTATTGATAACCGCCCGCTGAAATTTCCTGAGTTTAAAAAAAGGATTAACCAATCAATCTTTGTCTCGGCCACTCCAGGCCGTTATGAGCAAGAGCAAACCAAGAAAAAATGGGTCGCTGAACAAATAATTCGGCCAACCGGCTTGACCGATCCGACAATTGAGATTCGACCCACCGTGGGGCAAATTGAGCATCTCTTGGGCCAAATTCAAGCCCGCACCGCCCAAAAGCAGCGCGTCTTAGTAACCACCCTGACGAAGCGGATGGCTGAAGATCTGACCGAGCATTTGGCCGAGAAGAAAATCCGCGTTAATTATATTCACTCCGATGTTAAAACCTTGGATCGAGTCGAGATTATAAATGATCTCCGAAAGGGAACCTACGATGTCATTGTGGGGGTGAACCTTCTGCGAGAAGGCCTTGACCTGCCTGAGGTTTCTCTGATCGCAATTCTTGATGCCGACAAGGAAGGCTTCCTGAGAAATACGACCACCTTAATCCAAACTATGGGTCGAGCCGCTCGAAATTTGGATGGTCACGTTATCATGTATGCCGATAAAGTGACAAAATCAATGACCGCCGCCATCGAGGAAACGAATCGGCGTCGGGTGATCCAAGAAGCCCACAATCGCAAAAATAAGATCACTCCCAGTACTATCAAAAAAAGACTCAGCACCACCAAATTCAATACCAACACCGGCCAAGCCGCCGAAGAGATTCTCGATATAAAAGACTACCCCAAAACGCCCAGTCAACGACTCGATCACCTCCAAAGAGAAATTGAGAGTTCAATCAAGAAGCTCCAATTTGAGCGAGCGCTTCGACTCCGAGAACAGTTTAATCTTCTCCGTCGTCAGATCGAAAAAATGAGTTAAAATTCCAGCGAGTTAATATCACCAATCAATTGATCCAGCTCGGCATCAAGATTAGAAAAATTACTTGCTTCCAAATCGGCTTCAATCGCTACAACCTCATTCGAAGATCCGGTTTGCTCTAAAGCTTCAATCTCGGCCTGAAGCTCCGCCACCGGCAGTGTTTGGGGATCGGCGGAATCCAACTCTTGATTTAAATTCGCCGTCTCCGACTTTGAGCCGGAGGCTAACCACCAAGCTCCGCCGATAATAACTAGGCCGGCAATAACAGCTAAAGCCGTTGAGTGATTCCTGCTCATAATTAATTATCGTCCCTGTCGGCATCTGAATTATCATCGCCGACAACGGCTTTTATTTGATTTAGAATCTCTCGAAGATCCGACCGAAGCGCTCGAAGATTTTGGGCAACCAATCGAATTTTTTCCTTCAGGCCCGCTAAGACCTCTTTTTGATTTTCAAGATTATCTAGGTTTTCGATTGTCGCCTTTATCTCTCTCAAATCAGCCCGGACCAAATCCAGATTAGCTCCGGCCTCGCGAATCAATTCAAAAATCTCAGAGACTTCATGGCCGTCCGCTTCGAGCGTTTCGGTTCGGGTCGTCAATCGAGCCAAAATATTATCCAGTCGAGCAACCGCCGCCTGACTTCGAAGAATCATCCGGCTGAATTTATTCTTTATGTTCACCAAAAGATTGTGTCGACGGTTATCCTGATCGGCTAGTTTCTCCCGCCGACTCTCGATCTCGTCTCTGACCTCGTTTTTGGTTTCTCGGAGACCGTCTCGGACCTCCTCTTGAACCTTGTCTACTTTTTCCCGAACCGTTTCTCGGAGAATTTTTTCGGGTTCTTTCAAAAGCTCTCGACTTCGAACTTTCGAGTCATTATCTTCGGCCCAGACTAGGCCTAAGGGTAAAATTAGAGCCAGAATAGCAAAAATAGTAATATACTTTTTCATTATCGAAATTATACCATAATCTTGAAATTAATTTGGAAACCTGTTAATATCAGAACTCAATATGCCGATTACAAAAGGAGCCAAAAAAGCTCTCCGCCAAAGCGACAAACGCCAACTTTTGAACCTACGCTACAAGCGTCGTTTTCGAGAACTCGTAAAAGAGTTCCGCAAAGCCGTAAGAGACAGTCAAATTTCTCAAGCCAAACAAATGATCCCGGTGGTTTATAAAGCCCTAGATAAAGCCTCCAAGCACGGCACTATCAAAGGCAACACCGCCAGTCGATATAAATCTCGATTGATGCGTCTGTTGGCCAAACAAGAAAGTCCCGCCAAATAAAAATGCGCCGATACGGCGCATTTTTATTTGGCGTAACGGGCGACATTATTGACAATTCCTAAAGCCGCCAAAAGACTGACCAAAGAGGTCCCCCCGTAACTAACAAGGGGCAAAGGAATTCCGGTTAAGGGAATAAGGCCGGAGATCGCCCCGATATTGATAAAGGCCTGACCAATAATCCAAACGCCGACACCGATAACAAACAGCTGGCTAAAGGAGTCCGGAGCGCGTTTAGCAATTTTTATAATTTTGACCATTAAGGCTAAAAACAAGAGAATCAGCGCCCCCCCGCCAATCAGCCCCAGCTCTTCGACAAGGACCGCAAAAATTGAGTCCCCTACGGGTTCGGGTAAAAAGTTTATTTTCTGGGTGCTCTTCCCAAAACCCACGCCAAATATCCCCCCGCTTCCAATGCTAATAATGGCTTGGCGAATATGATAAGATTTGCCTTGAATATCAGAACCGGGATTGGCAAAAGACGTAATTCGATCCCATTGATAGGGTTGGAGATAAATTAATACCGCCGCCAAAATTGAGAGGACCAACAAGACCATAAAAATTTGGCTCATTTTCGCGCCCGCTGAAAAATACATCGCCAAGGCGATTATTAAAATCATTCCCAGCGTTCCCATATCCGGCTGTAAAACCAAGAGCAAACCGACAAAACCTAAAATCACGAAGAATGGCGCCGTTGAATAAGACCAATCTTTCATTTTACTATCCTTTCGACTTAACCACGCCGAGAGATAAATAATCATCCCTAATTTTAAAAACTCTGAAGGTTGGAAAGAAATCGGCCCTAAGGCTAGCCAGCGCTGGGCCCCGTTGGCCACGACGCCCAAGGAAGGGACCAGGACTAAAACCATAAGCCCCAAAGCCCCCAAGAGAATCGCCAACGAGAAATGGCGCCAATGGGTATATTTTATTCGGCTCAAAATTAAATAGAGGGCCAATCCGGGCAACAAGCCAAATAAAATTTGATGGACGAGGTAGAACTGAGCCGAGCCAAACTTATTTTGTCCTTCAACGACGCCGGCTGAGGAAAGGATAATCAAACCAAATAGGACAATGATGCCTATCAAAATCGAAAAGGATTTATTTTGAGCCTCGACTTTAGCCATAGCGTTTTAGTTTAAAAGATAGCCTGCCAAAGCGGGGGGATTTTTGAATCCGCCAAGAAAACGATTAACCCTAATAAGGCCCCAATAGCAGAAATCATCCAAAATCGCATTGTTACCTGAGTCTCGGGCCAGCCCTTGGCCTCAAAATGGTGATGAATCGGCGCCGAGTGGAAAACTTTCTTTTTTCTGATTTTCTTCGAAAGGACTTGGACTATGACCGAGCCGGATTCCAAGACAAAGATAATCCCAATCAGGGGGAGGAGAAAGATGGTATTAGTTAACATGGCGATCACCCCCAAGGCCACCCCGAGAGGCATCGAGCCGGTATCACCCATAAAGAAGCGCGCGGGGTAGATATTAAACCAGAGAAAAGCGACTAAGGCCCCGATAATAACTCCGATTAAAACCACCAAGTCCATTCGTTGCTGGACAAAAGCAATCCCGCCATAAGCGGCAAACATTGTTAGAAAAACGCCTCCGGCCAGACCATCGAGGCCGTCGGTTTCATTGGCCGAAAAAGAGGTCGCCACGATAACAAAAATAGCGATTAGAATATACCACCAACCGACAAAAACATCCCCGAGGAAAGGAATGTTTATGGAGTCAAACTCGAGCTTGAAGAAAAACCACCAGGCGCCACCAATCGCAACAAGAGAGTAGAGAATAATTCGCTGGAACATGCTTAGCCCCCCCCCTTTTGAGCCCACTCGGAAAACCCCCATTAAATCATCCGCCATTCCGAGGAAAGCAGAAATCAAAATCGCCCCCAAAGGCAGGAGGGTTTGACCGCGCGAGAAGAAATTAAATTTTGACCAAAAGCCGTCGCTAGTCCCCGACAGAAGCCAAAAGATAAAGGCAACTAGGATAACGGTAACCCAAATCACCACCCCGCCCATGGTTGGCGTGCCCTCTTTCTTCTGGTGCATCTCGTGAAAAACCGGAGCCCCCTCAGCTCGAATCTGCTTGCCGAGTCTGAATTTTAATAAAATTTTCGTCCAAAGCGGTGTTAGTAAAATGGCCACCAAAAAAGAAAAGCCCGTCAAGATCAAGGTCCGAACCACATTAAAAACTGTGAAAGCTTGCTCCGTCATAATTATTTCCAACGATGAGCTCTTTGAGCCCAGCTGATTAAAGATTGGGTTTCGCCAAAACGATCCGGAGAACCCAAAACAACGCTGATTAGAGTTACCTCCGAATCGGCCGGCCTCACCTTTAAAATCATGGCTCCTTGGGCGCCTTCCGTAAAGCCCGTTTTCCCCGATTGAACATCCGAGACTACATTTAGGAGCTGATTGGTGGTTGAAAAGTTGTATTGATTCCGACCGTCCAAGGACGTAAAAGAAATTGATCCGCGACGAAGGTCCGCCTCAATCTGAGGGTAACCATCCAAAGCCTTCATAAGTAGGATCAGATCTTCAACCGTCGAATAGCCGGAGTCATCCAAGCCGGAGACATCCTTAAAGTTTGTTGAGGTCATCCCGAGCCGATCGGCGCGTTTATTCATCTCCGTCAAGAGATCAATGCCCTGTTGCGCCAAATGATCCTCAAAAGTAACCGCCGCGTCGTTTGAGGACTTTACCAACATCACGCCGAGGAGATCACCGGCTCGAATCTCATCATCGACAAAGAAATCAGGAGCGCTATCATCATCGGTTGTCGTGACGGCGATGGGGATAGTTACCAATTCGGCAGGATTAACCAGATCGACAACAACAATCGCGGTGGCTAGTTTTGTAATCGAAGCGATCGGCAACTTTGTCTTTAAATTTTTCTGGAAAAGAACCTTATTATTGTCTACATCATACACCACGACCGCCTTACTCGAAACCGCCGGCTCTAAGATAGACCAGTCGCGAATAGGCAAGTAACTCGGCTGGTTTACCGCGCTAATAAAAGAAGCCTGCGTGTTGTGAACTTGGGGGGTAATACTTTGGGTGAACTCTTCGATGGAAACCTTCTCGCGCGGAACAAAATAGAACACAAAAACTCCCGAAATCACCAAGGCCGAAATAACTGTGGCGAGCTTAGGCGTTTTCATCTTCTTCGGTCGAGACTAGGGCGATCCCCAGCTCATCAAGTTGCTCTGGGCTAATTTTTGAGGGACCGTCCATAACCGCCGTTCGACCCGTACCCGACATTGGGAAAGCAACAACCTCTTTCATACTTTCTTCTCCGGCTAAAATCATTGCCAGACGATCTAGCCCCAGAGCAATCCCCCCGTGGGGCGGTGTCCCAAACTCAAAAGCTTTAAGCATGTGGCCGATACTAGCCTCAATCTCTTCCGAATCATAGCCCATGATTTTATAAGTTGCTCTTAAAATTTTTGGATCACTCGCTCGGATACTCCCGCCTCCGACCTCAAAACCGTTACAAACTAAATCATACTGCGAAGTTAAAATAGCGCCAATATTATCGCCCTTTAGATGCTGGTCAATAAATTCTTCCTTGGGCTGGCTAAAGGGGTTGTGCGTAAAAGTCCAGCCACTTTTCCCGTCCCGAACTTCGGCTACGTCGCCCTTGTCGACGGTTTTGAAAAATGGAAAGTCGACAACCCAAGCGAAAGCTAGTTCATTTGGATTGGCCTTATCTTCTCGAGCGTCAAACTTATCGGCCCCAAACTTGGTCATCGCCTCCCGATAGGTTAAAACCGGAAAGGGATCCGCCGTCAAAGTTTTCCCGCCGATATGAGCGACGAGGCTTTTTATCATCTCCTCAACAAAATTCATCACTTCATCTCGCGTGACAAAACTCATCTCTAGGTCAACTTGGGTGTGTTCAAAGCCTCGGTCGGCTCGGGGGTCCTCGTCGCGAATCGCTCGAGCGATTTGGTAGTAGCGCTCAAAACCGGCCACCATTAAAAGTTGTTTATACTGCTGAGGGCTCTGCGGGAGGGCGTAGAATTTACCCGGCTGAAGTCGAGACGGAACAACAAAGTCTCGGGACCCCTCCAAAGTCGCTTTGGTTAAAATCGGGGTCTCAATTTCAGTAAACTCAAAATTATTTAAGTGGTTTCGAATCGCCGTCGTCACCTTATGTCGCTGACGAATATTTTTTCGCATCCGGGGACGGCGTAAGTCCAAGTAGCGATAATTCAAACGATGCTCCTCGCCAATATTGTAACCGTCGCCAACAACCTCGAAAGGTGGGGTTTGGGCTTGGCTTAGCACAATCAAGCTCTTGGGCCTGAGCTCAACCGCTCCGCTAGATGAGTCGGATTGGCGCATTGATTCCGGACGCTCGATGACCTCGCCCTGAATCTCGACAACCCACTCATCCCGAAGTTGGGTCGCTTTTTGGTGAAGAGCTTCGCTATCTTTCGGATTAAAAACGACTTGAACATGACCGGTTCGATCCCTTAACTCTATAAAAATAAGCTTCCCGTGATCTCGACGAGCTTGGACCCAACCCTGGAAAACGACGAGCTCACCAATCCGCTGAGACGCCTCGGTAATAGCAACTCGATTTGACATGTTCCTTGATAATAACCGCTTTCCTTTGACTCGACAATAGGAAAACCCTATGAAATTTCGATAATTTTTCGTCGAGAAGTTAGACCTCGAACTATTTTAATCCGCGACTTCGATACCCCGAAAAACTCACTCAAAAGTTCTAAAAGTTCCTCGTTGGCCTGATTATTATTGGGTCGGCCATGAACCCAAGCCTCATAACCAGCACTGGCTTGAATAATCGCTCGCCTCGATGAGCCGGGCTTTAACAAAACCTCAAATTTCATATTTAAAAACTAACTGATCTAACTAAATTAGACAACCGAAACTAATTTTCATTCGGTCTCTTCTGAAATTAGTCTGAGCCGGAGGCCTTTCGGGACGCTGTTTTTTATAAATTGCATGGTCCGCCCATAGTTTTAGAGGGGCGGAATTTATAAAAAACGGCGAGCGTAGAATCCTCGCTGGGGATTCAAGCGGTCCAAGAAAGGCCTCCGGCTCAGACTAACCCCAAGGCAAGCCGTACACTGCCAGCAGGCAGGGCTGGGTGGGGCGAAGAAAGAGAGGGGTTGGGTTAGAATATCACCCTGGGAGTTCGAGTCCTTAAAAACAAAAGGCGCCATTTTCATGGCGCCGAGAACTCAAAAGACGAAATTAAACCCGACGGCGAGTTCCTGAAAGGCCGGCTTGTCGCCGACATTCAAGCCCCCGCCAAAGTCGCCTCGAACAAAGAAGGTCAGATTGTCCGAGTGGGCCAAAGTTAAGCCGGGTTGGTAAAGGCCAATCCAGCCGTTCTCAAAGCCCAACAGACCGACCGACCCGTGGCTGTAAATTGCCTTGGCGAACTGAGTGACCGACACTCGCTTGGCGATTGGAAAATCGCGCGCGAACGAGAAAGTCAGCAAGTTCCCACCGGGGATGGTGTGGCCCTGTTGAGTCGATCGCGTCAGCCAGTAGCGATCATACTGAATCGCCGGAGTGCCCCATTTGAAGGTCTTGGAGACTCTCAAATAGGCATCCAGGACGTGACCTCGGACCACATCATCATTGTGGATCCAGAAATAGACCAGACCCGGAGTCGAAGTCTATTCCCTTAAAGCCCTTGGCCCAGCCGACAGTGAAGTCGGTTTCGTAGCCGAAATTGGACCACCACGCCGAGCCATCTAGTGGCTGGGATTGCCAGAGACCAGTGTAAAAACCGGCCCCCCAGTCCCGGGTCAGACTGACCTGAACCACCGGCTTGTCATAGAAAACAAACCCTATGGCTCGGCCGACGTACGCCGACCCGACGGAAACCTCAAAATGGTGGCGCTTTTTTTTGGCGCTAGCATCGGGGCTTTGACCCACTGCGCTCCCAAAAGAGAGCACGAGAAGAGCCAAACCCAAAACCTTTTTTCTATTTCCCACATCTATTATTCCTTTCTTTGTCTCTCCTAGCTTCCATCGAGATTATTCTTAAAAAACCATTGATATTAAAACAAATATAATCACTAGTGTCAAATTAATAGCCCTGAAACAAATTTGAAATTTTTAGGGTTCATTGTATAATCAAACGCGGTGGAAGATTCAAATATCCGCTCGTAGCTCAATGGTAGAGCAGTGGCCTCTTAAGCCATTGGTTGTAGGTTCGAGTCCTACCGAGCGGACAGATCGAACAACAAGAGCCCCATTTATGGGAGTTTTGTTGTTCGGAGTTGATTGATCTCGGTAGGACTCGAAAGCCGGAGCGATGTGATTTTCTTAAAATCACCGCGAGGCGGGGTCGCGGAAATCTCGAGCGACGGCGAGAGATTATCTGTGACCGAGTCCGGAGAGATAGATTCGGACCTGTCCGCCTTGGGCAGATGAAATAGTTCTTTGTTTACACTATTATCTGGAGGCTCGAACCAAACATTGGAAATTCAGGTTTAATTTGATATACTTGGGTTATTATGAAAAGAATCATCCAATTCCATATCTCAAAAGGCGACAAATACTATACTGCCAAAGGCGCTGATTTACCGATAGTTACTCAAGGTAAAACCCTTGATGAATTAGCCAAAAATATTCAAGAAGCAGTTGAACTGCACTTAGAAGGAGAAAACCCCGCTGATTTTGGTTTTGAACATAACCCCTCTGTTTTAATGAACTTTGAACTTCCTCAGATTAATGCCTAGACTCAGGGTCTTATCGGGTGAAGACGTGATAAAGATTCTTAAGTCTTTTAACTTCATCGTAATTTCTCAAAAAGGCAGCCATGCTAAACTCCAAAGAACGATAAGTGGAATAAACCAAACGCTCACCATCCCGGATCACAAAGAATTAGATAAAGGAACCCTTCGCGCAATTTTCAATCAAGCCTCAAAGTACATCTCCGAATCGGAACTCATGCAGTATTTTTATAATAAATAGTTTTTTATTCTGATTCATTATATGGATGGGGCTCCAATAGGGTTCCCATAATAAACTAGATTACCCCCCCCTGTGTACTGGGTTCGGATGTTGTCTACCGAGCGGACCCCGTAAAATTGCTACGCAATCACGTGGTGGACATATCAAAACTAAAAGCCCCATTTATGGGGTTTTTAGTTTTGGCTTTTTAAACTTGATGAAAAATCAGAGTTTAACAAAACCAATATTTAGAGAAGTCTCGCGGGCCAAAAATAAAATGGCTTGATGTGCCAGGGCCTGAGAATTACCTAAATCTAGTGAAAGAAACGAATCTGCTATAGATCAGAGACGATACTGGCTTTGTTAAGCCCTGATGGCTCAACGAAGAGTTACTAACACGTTGGAGCCATTATATCATACTGAATATAATTGTCAACATAAAATTTATTTTAGCAAGTGGATACTCGCCCGATCATTAATCTCAATATCATTCCATTTCCCAGCGAGAAATGTTCATTCCGTGTCGTCTATGGATTCCGCCCACCGAGCTGGTCGGACCGTGCAATCCACAGCCGACACGGTTTTTCGATTTAATGATCGGGCTCTTATTTATTCCCCCATCGCTTTTTTTAAAATTTCCCGAAGACTGTCTAAGTCCGGCGCTTTGGGTGATATACTTTCCGTCATAGTCTTTGTTTCGGGTAACTTCTTGCCCCGAAAATCAACCGGGAGCTTGCTTAGCGCCTGGCTAACCGGCATCTCTTTCGGTGGAGTCACGACCGATCTGGGAGTTTGAACCGGCTCTTTCAATGGCAAGACACCAGGGGTCGGCTTTGGTAGATTATCCTTAGGCGTGGATGGCTGGGAATAATTATTTGATTTTTTCTTATTTGAGCCAGACTGAGATCGAATTGGGGCTTCTTCAACTTTTGTCCACTTAGAAATTTGATCTTCAACTCGATCTCGCGGGGTGCCATAACGACTTCGCGTTGTTTCCACAATTTTATCTCGAAAGCTAACCGCCGGCGCCTCAAGGGGCGGCATCGTATGGGCTGAGAAAGCCTTCGAAGCCACCCCATCGATCATTAGTTTCAGATAAATCTCGTATTTGGGCAGATTAATTAAATCATTAGCGATAAACTCCGGCTCAAATTCTTTTTCAATGGCTTCGGCGTCTTCGGCCCCGATTCGAAAAGTAATAATCGTCCCGACATTGCCAAAAACGGCGTCTCGAACCTCCTCCTCCATCTGGGCGATATACTGATGGGCTACGGTCAAACTGAGTCGAAATTTACGCGCTTCTGATAAAATGCTGGCGAAAGACTCCGTCGCAAAGTTTTGGAACTCGTCAACATAGAGGAAAAAATCCTCGCGTTCAGATTCGGGGACATTCGCTCGAGACATCGCCCCAAGTTGGATTTTCGTTATAAACAAAGTTCCCAAAAGACGGCTGGCATCTTCACCGATGCGACCCCGGGCCAAATTCAGGATAATGATTTTCTTGCTATCCATGGCTTGGCGCACATCAAAGGCCGTATGGGTCTGACCAACAATATTTCGGATTAGAGTTGAGGAGGTAAACTGGCCAATTTTGTTTTGGATGGCCGCCGTCGCCTCAACCGCGAGTCGTTCAGTGTACTGAGCGAATTCATTAACCCAAAAAGCCTTTACAATCGGATCCGTAATTTGATCGACAATTTCTTTCCGATATTTTTTATCCGCGAACATTCGATTCACCCCCAAAATGGTTGAACCCTCCACCTCCAGTAAAGCCAAAATTGTATTGTTGAGAATATACTCCATTCGCGCCGACCAGAGGTCTTGCCAAATTTTCTTAAAAGCCGACATCAATCCCGAAGCCACTAAATGCCGATCCTTGGCGTCAACTTTTTCCAAAATATTGAAGGAGACCGGGAATTCGGTATCCACGGGATTGAAATAGATGACATCTTTAATCCGGTCCTCGGGAATATAATCCAGAAGATCGTCGGCTACATCGCCGTGCGGATCGATGAAAGCCAAACCCCGCCCCTCTTGAATATCTTGGATAAGCATATTCCGAAGCAAAGCCGTTTTACCCATGCCGGTCTTCCCGATGATGTACATGTGGCGCCGCCGGTCATCGGTTCTAATCCCAAAACGTTGCCGTTGATTTCGGAAATTAGTTTCGGCAAATAAGACAACTTCGTCTTTGTTCATATTCTATTTGGTTGGCAAACGGCCCGGGGAGGGACCCTTGCGGATTCCGATGCTGGGCAGGATCGCGCCCCGATCCGAGGCGCTCGGTAAATGATAAAGAGTCGCCAGTTCTTCGGTATTCAAAATATATTGTCGCTCAAACGGAAGACTTCGTTCTCGCGTGGCGCGATAATGATTCCATTTTTTAATCAAAGTTTTTTTGTCAGCCCCAAAACCTTTGCCGGAAAACAAGAAAAGTGGAGCCAGGGTCCCGACGCTTCCGGTAATTCGCGTCGGCCTGAAGCTATTTAGATTTTGCGAGGCAAATTGCCGGAAAGAACCCATAATACTGGCAACATGACTTATGCTGTAAACATCCTTGTGAGCAATGTAAGAAAAACGAATCCCACTTCGAAAGCCTAACTTGCTGATACTGCGAGCAATGGCGTCGGCGGTCTCTTTATCGATAGCGGAAACTTTGGTTGGGCCGGCGTCAGGCTTTTTTTCTTCAAAAACTTGCGGTTCAATTCCGACAATCCGATCAATTGTTTTATCAATTCCCGAAGCAAGCTTCGCGCCGACCGAAGGACCCGGGGCCTTTTCCTCTTTCCCGGCAATCTTATTGATAATTGCCTCGCCTTCTTTCCGCCATTCGTCTTCAACCTCCGGACCCGTCGGTTGAATTATGATTTGGATGGTAATATACTCCCCGGAACGAAGCTTATTCAAAGTCTCGAAAAAAGCGGTAAGGGGATCGGAACGAATGGCTTCATCGGGGCCACTGCCAACTTCCTCAAACTCAAGGTAGGTTTTTATGGGAAAGACATCGTCATTATTTAATTTAAATTCCGCTCCCCAAAGCTCATAGTCATCATTGGGAATTCGGGGCGGTAAATCATTAAAATAATCATAAACTTCTTCAATTTCAGCATCGGGATATTGAGCGAAAAATTGAGCTTCAATCAAATTTTTTAACCCCGCGGGGGTTCGGATAAAAAATCGAATATCTCCGCCGATCCCAACAATTTCGAAGGTAAACCAAGCGGTCATTACGCCTTTAAAAAATTTTTCTCGCCAAGTCAAAGGTCGGAGCGCCCCATGAACGCCGGTAAAAAATTGCTCCATCACGCGAGGACTCCGAATTGAACCTTCCGGCGCCCGAATCTCTAAAAGTGACCACTCTAGACCGGCCAAATTTTCTTGACGAATATGCCAGACCCAGAGTTCGAATAAAGTGAAGGCTAAAATTACCGGCAAAAAAACCCACCAATAGCTCAAAATGGAGCCGAGGGCATGACTATAACTAATCGCGGCGAAGTTTGAAAACATATTCCAATAAATCTCTATATATTATACCATAATAGGCCTTACACATTAAAAACAAACCCCCCGCCCTGAGCTTGTCGAAGGACGGGGGTGTTTGGTTCAGATCTTTCTCTAAACTAGGCCGTATTTATAATGTAGCGACCATCGCTAAGTTTTTTGAATTTAGAGTCTTGGAGATTTAACAAAATTGTGTTTTCTTTGACAAACCGCGTCGCGAGAACTTTTTGAATTAGCTCATCGCGCGTCATTGGCTTCTTGGTTTCAGTCAGAATCTGGGCCAAAACATCTTTTACGGTTCCGGATTTATAACCCCACTGCGAGAGCGCATAGATGCCTCGGCCGACTAAGACAAAACGCTTGTCTTTGATTAACTCATTGTGAACCGTCTGAACATTGGCTTTCCGATTATTAAAGCCGGCAGTGTTAATCCCCTCAGTAATTTCCCGGAAATGAAGGGGCTTGTTGGCTCGTTTTAAAACTAAATAAGCCTTATCTCGGACTCCTCGAGGATTAATTTCCGGCCAATGACTCAGGCCCATCTCACCAAAGATATTCTTATCAATGCTTTTAGAAAGTGAAGCATACGCTAACAAGGCTTTAGGATGTATCGTTTGGTTAGTCTTTTTCTGGTAAAATTGATGCAAATCAGCCTCCATAACCGGCTCTTTGGTCTTTTCAAGGGCCCTAGCTAAAGAAATGAGCGATTTGCCGGCCTCTTGAATATGCCGACCACTTAAAGCCCAGAAGGAGTGCATCGAATCGGTATCACCCGAGTTGCTGAATTGATTGTCTAAAGTCATAGCGATAACCAGAGCGGCATTAGTGCTGTTATTCTTTCTAACCCCGCTGAACTGCTCAAAGAGATCTTCTTCTTTCATGATTCCGCCGTGCTCTTCCAAGATGGACTGGGCTAACTCAAGATGCGGTTTGATCTGAGAATAATCACCGACTACTTTTCGGAGTTGCGTTAGGGAGGCTTCTTCAATCTGACGAACCCGTTCTCGGGTGATGCCATAACTTTTACCGATTGACTCAAGGGTCTCTTTCTGGCCATCAGCTAAACCAAAACGCCGAGAGACAATATCTCGGTTTCTATCAGGAAGTGCCGAAAGTAATTTGGCCACGACGCTCTTTGTATTGATTGAATTTTTTACTGTCATAAGGGTAAGACTACCTTTGCTGGCCTTCCCCTAAAAGGCACTAATTTTATTAACTTTTCTACTGGTTAGTAGGGCTTATTTATATTCGCAAAGAATATCACAATATAACATAATGTCAAGAAGATTGTGGATATTTACTTCTCACGTTCAGGAGGCGGACTTGTCTCGCCGAAGCGGAGCGGAGGCGGACCACCAAGCAACCAGTGGGGCGGCCACAAAAATTGAAGAATAGGTCCCTAAACTAACCCCTACGATCAAGGCCAAGGCAAAGTGCCGGATTGACTCTCCGCCAAAAAAGAAAATGGCGATTAAAGGCAGGAGCGTCGTTACCGAGGTATTGATTGACCGACTCAAGGTTTGTATTACGCTCTGGTGGACCAATTCCCCAAAGTTACTTGCGCCAAAGCGCAGAACATTCTCTCGAATTCGATCAAAAATAACGACCGTATCGGAAACCGAGTAACCTAAAATGGTCAGCGCCGCCGCCACGAAGACAGAATTTAATTCAATACCCTGAAAATGACCTAAGGCCGCGAAAACCCCGCCCGTAATGATTAGGTCGTGGGCCAACGCGACCAAGGCCGAAGCGCCAAGGATCCAAGGAGATAAGACGGCCCCGAGACGTCGAAAAACAATCGCAATATAAATTGTGATAGCGATGAAGACAACGATCAGGGCGGTAATGCTTTTAACCCGGAGCTCTTGGCCAATCGTTGGGCCGATCGAATCAAAACGATTTTCTTGAATCTCCCCGAGACTGCTCAAGGCTTGGATGACGGCTTGGTGCTGAATTTCATTCAAGTTGTTTGAACGGATTAAAATACCGCGATCTTGGGTTAATTGAATTGAGGATTCGGAGACAAATTGTAAATCAGAGATTTTCTGAACAATTTGATCTCGAGTTGGCCGAGCGCTTATATACTCCACCTCCAAGACGCTCCCCCCGTTAAAATCAACCCCCAGAGGAAGCCCCCAGCCCACGATTAATCCGGCGGAAACCAAAACAAGAATCGCCGAGATAACTATTAAAATTTTATATTGACCCCGCATATTATCAATTAAAAAGCCACGGAACCTTCGCCAGTCGCCCCTTTAGAAGAATCAAAAGACTTTCTTTAGTAACTACCGTGGCCGTGAACAAGCTAACCAAAACTCCAATTCCCAAAGTCAAGGCGAAGCCTTTGACTATTGAGGCCGAGAACAGATAGAGCCCAATAGCCCCGATTAGCGTCGTGACGTGCGTGTCTCGAATTGAATGCCACGCTCGGTGAAATCCCTCCTCAACCGCCGAACGAATTTCTCGGCCCGATTTTAATTCTTCGCGCATTCGGGCAAAGATCAAGACATTAGCATCAACCGCGATCCCCAAAGAGAGAATGAAGCCCGCCACCCCGGCTAAAGTTAGCGTTACCGGCAAAATCTTATAAATCATCAAAACAATAACCGTGTAAATCGCCAAGGCAAAAACCGCGACCCCACCGGGAAGACGGTAGAACACGATCATATAGAGGGCAACCAGGAGAAGTCCGATAAGACCGGCCTTGAGACTCTGCCCGACCGAGGCCTGCCCCAACGAGGCGCCGACCGTCTGTTGCGAAACCAAATTGATTGGAACGGGTAAGGCTCCGGCGTTGAGCCGAGTGACTAACTCTTTGGCCTCATTCAAGGTGAAGTTCCCGGAAATTATCGCACCCCCACCATTTATAACGGACTGGACCACCGGGGCGCTAATCGGTTGGCCATCAAGATAGATGGCGATTTGCTTCCCAAGATTTCTTTGCGTAATCGCCTCAAAAAGTGTTGCCCCTTCGCCGGTCAGATTTAAAACAACTTCCGGGGAAATGGCGACTTGCTTTTGAAAACTAACTTGAGCATTTTGAATGTGCCGACCGGTTAGATCCGTCGGCTTAAAGAAGGGATCTTCGCCCAACCTCTGCCCCACCGCTTGAGCTTCTTGAATCGCTTGGGACTCTTGGGGATCGACTTCCTCTCGAAACTCCAAAAAGGGGGTCTCCCCGATCAAAGCGATAGCTTGATTTATATCGCCAATTCCCGCCAACTCGACCACTAGGCGGTTTTCGCCTTCGACTTGAACCACGGGTTCGGTCACGCCAAAGAAGTTGACTCGCCGTTCGATAACATCTCGGACGCCGGCCATGGCTTGCTCCGGATCGGCCGAGAGAGTCAGATCGGCTTCATAAACCAAATGGGTCCCCCCTAGAAGATCGAGGCCCAAGCGAAAAGGAGTCTGCGGAAGAAAAGAGTCCAAAACTGGAAGCGGATAAACCAATCCGGCCAAGAGGACCCCCCCGATTAAGATCGCCACAAATTTCATACGTCCAACTATATCGGAACAAATTAATTTTGTCCATGAAAACAAAAGCCCCGACCGCCACTGAAAATTCAATGGGGTCGGGGCTTTTGATTTGAGAAAAGCTGATTACATTCCAGCTTCCGGCTTGGCCTCTCCATCCATGTTCGGAGTTCCTGAGGGATTTTCATCCTCCTCTGAATCTTCATCCATGTCGGCGGGCATCCCCATAGCGGGAGTCTTTTTCTTTTCCTTTTCTTCCACAGAACCCTCGGGCATGTTTGGGTTCATGGGAGTTTCCATGCCCCCGTCTTTCTTCTCGGGCATGTTCATGTCGTTGTTTTCTATTCCTTCCATATTTTTAAGTCATTGAGAAACATAAAGCCTCAAGCCCTACACTCCTCTTTAAGCTTGTGACCCATCCTAACACGAAATATAAAATAAGTAAACAAAAGACGTTTTAATCCGGCAATTGCTCATGGCTTTCTCGGGGCTTTTGAAGCTCCAACCATTCTTTTAAGACTTTCGTTGCCAGAACATCATCTTTATTATATTGAATAATCTTGTCAAAAATTTTTTTACTCTTGCTCGCCTGCCAATCATTATACCAAACGACAGACTCGGCTCCCCCGGCATCTTTGGCCGTCCACTCATGGCCAATGTATCGACCAACATCTTTCAAGCTGTAGAAATAGAGAGGCAAAACCACCGCCTCCGTGGTGGAGCGAAGAAGATCAATGGCGTTATCTTTAAATTTTCGAACTACCCGCCACGGGGTACCGTAGCGTCGGGCCAGTTTGGTGAAGACCAGTTGTTCATACAGCGCGTAGTGGTAAATAACAAAATCCTCTAGTTTGTCGACAAAGTCGACAAACTCCTGCCAAGCTCGTTTTTCATCCTCTTTGCCATCAGCAAAAAAATATTTATATTCCCCGCTTCCCGTTTTAACCTCGTTTATATAAATCCCGAAAAGATAATCAATGCCCTCGGTCGGATCACTTTCAATGTCAAAATAAATCTCCTGCCGAACTTTGGGAAATTCCGACTGTCTTAAAACGATGGACTCATTTTTGGCCAAGGCTTGGGCCTGAAGGTGATGGTGCGCCAAACGATCAAAATTCAAATTAGGCAATTCTCGATAAACTTCTTCGATATTCGACTTGGCTAGATCTTCAATTGTTCTTATCCCAATATCATAAAAAAGGCGCTGTTCCATCTGGGAGAGCCGATAAATTAATGAGACATCGTTGCAACTTTGGGCCTCGTCTTCACAAAGAGCAAACCACGGGCTCGACTTACAGCCACTCTTTAAGAAGGGGGCCAATTTTTTGCCTTCTAAAATATCCACGATATCGTCTTTGGCGATATGGAGCTGATCAACATAGTCATCAACGAAGAACGACTGGGTCTCACCATCAACATTTATGGTGAAAGCTTGTCTGGGCTGAATCCCCTGAATTTCATTTAGGATGACGCTATAAAAAACGAGCTGAAATTTCTGACCATAGGAAATAAACGGATTGTTGCTGATATCATAGGCGACATAATAATAATCTCCGAAACGAGAGCGGACGCCCGTACCCAGTTCGGCTACCGAACGGGCCTCTAGCAAGTCAGGGGTCCCCGCCCAGTTCTCATGAAGCAAAACCCCCCGATAAATGTTTTTTCCTTGGCGCATCAGCTCCACCGTAGCCAAAAAGGCTTCATCTAAATCCTTGTAAGCTTCCGGACTGATTTCTTCAAAAGGAAAGTTGCCGAGAGCTCTTTTCTCATCTTTCACCTTGCCCCGCTGAACCATCTCGACAATCGGAGGAATCTCTTTGCGTTTTTTGGCCTCGCCGTAGACATCGTACCAGAGCCAGTGCGGACACTGGAAAAATTTATAGAAATGTTCGCCGGTGATTTTCCCGACGGCTTGATTTTTACTCTCCATCATTGTCAAAATTATAACACAAAAAGAAAAGCCCCCTTGGCGGAGACCTCTCTCACTAAAAGTTCTAATCCGAAAACATTTCAAAACCCAGCGAGTTTTGTTCATTCCGTATCGCCTATGGATTCCGCCCAAGGCGGACCATGCAATCCACAGGCGATACGGTTTCTTGATTAGAACTTTTAATGATTACATCTTACATTTGCCCCTAAAGACTGACCTCGATTGCTTGAATAACCTCACCTTGTTGAATCGCTCGAGCAACATCTAGGCCGGCGGTGACTCGTCCGAAAACGGTATGCCGACCGTCGAGGTGGGGCTGATCTTTCTCGGTAACGATAAAAAATTGACTTCCGTTGGTGTTTGGTCCCGAGTTGGCCATGGCGATAACCCCGGCTTTCATCGGGATTGACTCCAGCGACCCGTCATAAACATAACCGCTGGCTTCAAGTTGAGCAATCTGACTAGCGCTTAGGCCAAGCGACTGCGGGTTTATCTCGTCTTCAAACACATAGCCCGGACCACCGGTTCCGTCATTTGAAGGATCCGCATCTTTGGAAAGCGGGTCACCGCCTTGGATCACAAATCCGGAGACGACGCGATGAAAGGTCGTCCCAGCGTAAAAATCGGTGCTGGCCAAATTTAAAAAGTTAGCCACGGTTTTAGGGGCAACTTGCGGATAAAGGTCCAGCGTAATCGAACCCACCTTGGTTCGAATCGTCGCTTTTATCGTTTCGGGAAGATCTTCGGGATTGGTCACGGCCTCGGAGTCGGGATTGGAGTTGGTCATATTGGGGTCAGGGGAATTATTAGGTTGAGTGGAAGGCGTTATGGAAAGATTCAGTCCCCCTTCGGCGATAATATTTTTTGCCGTGTTTTGATCCCGAACCAAAAGCCAACTGGCCGTCACGGCAATGGCAACAAGGATAATAACAATTAAAGCTTTCATTGTGTCGCTATTCTAACCGATTATCAAACTTCTTGCAAAGCTGATTCTAAATCAATTAAAACCTCATCGGGAATCTTAATCGGCTTATTTTTCGGGCTAACCCCCGGATAACGCCAAGCGGAGATAATAACTTTCTGGTCAGGATTAAAAATGTCCTTCTTTTTGTTTTTTTGGCCTCGCTCCTGATACATGACCCAAATCTCCATGGGATTTTTTTTCGAACCGGCCGGTTGCATGCCGGCGACAGTCTTGGGAGCAATCCCCTTTTCGATTCTTTTGGGGTGACGCAAGATTCGAATCACTCGGCTCGCCGAAAGACCATAAAACTGCATTTTCATTAAAGAATGCCGGGTCCAGTAATATTTAGCATTATTCTCCGGTTTCTTAAAATCCATTAATTGACATTATCTAGATATATTTATAATTTGAAACTAGTATATTGAAAATCCAAAAAACTGTCACCTGGCCCGCTGGCTAGAAAGGAACAACATGCGGAGAATAATCGTTTTGGTCGCCCTCCTTTTCTGGCCCAAGCTTCTTCTGAGCCAAGAGGCGGAGATGCGCGAGAAATTTAGCCAATTTGGCCAAATTGAGGAGGAGTTTTTTGTCTCCTCAGTTGACGGCCAGATTCGGCCCTTTGTCTATTTTCGGCCCGAGGGCCCGGCAATTCACAGCCTGCTGGTCTGGCTTCCGGCGGGTTATAGTGAACCGGGCGCCAGATGGCGCTGGGGTGAAAGCTTTTTCCCAGTCCTACCCCAGATTCAAGGGGTAGCAATATTGTTTTTTGAGCCCCGCCAGATGGGGTCGGGATTCGGTCACACCTTCTATATTGATACGCCGTTCTCTCCCACGGGGGAAACGGACGTGTTGGATGCGATTGCTCGAGTTGAGGCGCTTCTGGGCGTCCAGCTTGATCGATTTTTAGCCGGAGGCTCTCATGGGGCGATCGGCGCTTTGGGGGTGGCCTTGCGAAACCCCGATCTATTCAAGGGCGCCTACGCGATAGCCCCGGCAATTGATCTGGAGGCACAATATTTTCATCTTGAAAGCTTAGTCGCCCAAGGGCGGGAGTGGCCGATCCC
>PCXO01000007.1:19590-23592 GCA_002771135.1 Candidatus Yanofskybacteria bacterium CG10_big_fil_rev_8_21_14_0_10_46_23 | reverse complement strand
ATCTTTTTTGGATCATCGATTGGCTCAGCCTGAGCCTCAAGAGCGCCCACTATGCCATAGCTAACATTCTGAAGTCTCTCTCCTAGCTGAATAACATTAAAACCTCTGCTTTGAACAAGTTTTTCACCCTCATCTATCATTGCTTGAGCAAGAACAACTGAGGTACTTGTTCCATCACCAACAATATCATTAGTTTTATCTGCGGCTTGTTTAATCAGATCTGCCCCAAGATTTTCATATCTATCTTCAAGTTGGATCTCTCTGGCTACAGTAACCCCATCAAAAGTTACCTGAGGAGCCCCATAACCTTTTTCCATAACAGCAGCACGCCCTCTTGGTCCAAGGGTCATTCTTACTGCATCAGCCAATTTATCAATTCCCTTTTTAATTGATTGACGAGCCTCTGAGTCAAATAAAATTTTCTTTGCCATATCTATTTATTAATTATTGCTAAGATATCCTCTTCTTCTGCTACTAAATATTTTTCTCCGTCTACCTCAATCTCATCTGGGGCATACTTTTTAAAAAGCACCGTGTCCCCTTCAGAAACAGACATTGGAATTCTATTTCCATTATTATCAAACTTTCCTGGACCGACAGCTAAAACCTTCCCCTTAACTGGACGTTCTTTCTCAGCCGTCTCAGGAATTACTATCCCGAAATCGGTAGTCTTGTCCTCTTCTATAGGTTGTATAAAAACTCTATTATTTAGTGGTTTGACTTTATCCATTGCGGTAACTTTTATAATTGAATTTGCCATATATGTCAAGATTTTGAAGTAGGGATCCGCTCATTTAAGAGCGAACCCCTACTCCAGATACTCCGCACAGGCAAGCCCCCTGCTCTGGATCCCTCTCTCGGGGTTCCAGACCCACAAGGGGATCTTTTTGTGGGCTTCGCAGTTAACGGGATAACCATGAGCATCCCTCTGGTGACTGAAAAGCTCATCCACTTTGTCCTCGATTATCATCAAAGAGGGATGCTCCATGATGATCGTTGAGGGATGTTCACTGTCACCGACACCCAGAGCAAAAAAGCCCGGGGTTAATCCTGCAATCTGTGGGCACCACAGAGGTGCCTCAATACCTTGAGTCAAAATTTTCTCCTTTAGTACTACTTCTTAAATAGTTAAAATGAAGGGATTTGTCAAAGTTTTACTCCTCCATTTGGGGCTTATCAAGCACCTTAACCTCAACGTCTATAGACTCTCCAGTTAGTTTTGTAACATCCTTATCTATCTTGCTGAGCTCTTTATATGTCCTGTTATAGGTATTAATAACTGTCCCAAGCTGATTGCCCAATTTATCGTGATATTCCTGATATGCACCAAGATGCTTACTGAGCATAGACACATTTTTTAATATATCTTTAGTTGATTCTTGGATTTGATAGTCTCTAGCACTCTGCAAAAGAGATTGTAAAACCGCATAAAGAGTTGTTGGTGATACAATATGAACTTTTTTATCATTAACTGCATACTCAATTAGATCTCTGCTCGAAGATTTAATGGCTCCAACCTCATTATTTAGAAGATCGTAGTAGATTCCTTCTGCTGGGATGAACATGAAGGCATAATTAACCGTCCCCTCTTCCGGCCTAATATATTTTGCAGTCTCATCAATTCTAATCTTAAGATCCTGCCTAAAAGCATTTTCTAACTCTTCTCTTCTCTTAGAATCTTTTTCCTGGACTATTCGATTATAATTCTCTAAAGAGAACTTAGAATCTACAGGAATAATCTTGTCTCCGATAAAAATAGCTGCATCAACCAAGTCTCCATTCTCGAACTTATACTGCATAGCATAGCTCTTTGGATTAAGACCATTTTTTAAAAGGACCTCTAGAGAATACTCTCCATACATTCCTCTCTGTTTTGGATTCTTTAGAATGTTCTGCAATCCTTCAAGCTGCTTAGCTATATCAACAACCTCTCTTTGCCCTTGCCCAACTTTAGTTAGCTCTTTTGTTATTTCCCTAACTATCTCTGTGCTTTTCCCATACTGCTCCTGAACCGTCCTGTTAATCTCATTCATCTGGTTCTGCAATAAAAGATTAGATTTATGGTCGCTGCCGCCACTTCTCTTCAAAATGGCATACGCCAAAAATGCAACAACAATCAGAATAACCAAATTTAGAACGAGTATTAAATCCATATCTGTTTATATAATAGAGCTCTTACCACAGTCTGAAAAGGACTCTGGCCACATAGTTCTCTTTAGAAACCTTCCCAAACTCTTTACTGTCCGTACTCATACCTCTATTTAGGCCCTCTACAAACATTCCTTCAGAATCCATCTTCACCAACCTCTTTAGGAGTATTCTCGATTTTTCTCTGGGATCCCTTAGAAGAATATCTTTTCCGACTAAAGGAGCTGTCTTTACTGCCACAAGCAAAGAGCCCTCTTTGTATAAGGGCTCCATGCTTTTACCTTTTACTCTATAGATCATTGAAGATCTGGTTCAACTATCTCCTCTTCCGGCTTATATGGAGCCTTTACTTTCTTAACCTCTATACTCTTACTCTGCCAGAACTTTTCAGCAAATTGATTAACTAGATCGAGGAGCTCTTCCCCATCTTTCCTATCGCTCCCCTGCTTACATCTAGAGGCTACCTGCATAATCTTGTGAGTTAGATCATCTGAGGAGTTGTCTTTAATGGCGTCTCCCCAAATAACTCTGATCTCGTGCTTACAGATCTCTGCATGCTCTTCCTTAACCGCCACATATCTAGGGTTATCACCATTTTCAGCAATTAGATCCATCATTCGAAGAACAGTTAGGGCTGCTATTTGAGCACTGTGTGGATCATATATCCCACAAGGTATGTCGCAGTGCGCATAGACTTCTTTGATCTTGAGGAGTCTAGTTATCATCCGCTTCTGAATCTGAACTTTCTTCATCATCAGCACCAGACACATCCTCATCATCATCAGAATCCTGCGCATCTTCTACCTCATCATCTTCATCTTCACTGTCATCACCTTCGTCATCAAACTTTAGTTCGTCTCTTAATCTGAGTCTATATTCAGTACCATCTTCTAGTTTCTGTCTAAACTCATACCTATATTCCTCCCCGTCTTCATCAAGCCTATTTCTCTCTTCAATCCTACTCCTCAACTCACCGTTAATGCCGTCCATCTTCTGCCTTGCATCTTCTCTTATCCTCTCAAGAATCTTGAAGGGTTCTGTTTCCGAACCAGATTCCATTCTCTCCTCTATCCTTTGTTTCATCTCTTCTCTCTGCTCTTCAAATCTATTCTTTAACTCTTCTCTTTGCTCCTCTGTTATTTCTCCCTGCTCGTTCATGAACTCTACCCTATTCATAAATCTTTCTTTCTGCTCTTCGCTGAGACCATTCTCAGTGAATTTCATTATCCTCTCCTTAAATTCTTCCTTATTCTCTATTCTCTGAAATACAGTCCCAGCAACTCCCCCTATCTTATCTCTAACACCTTCAAATCTCTCTCTGACTTCCTCGTGTCTTTCTGACAAGTTCTCAAAAAGAGCATCGTGCTTTGCCGTGCGCTCTGCAAGCTTGTCCAAAAGCTTATCTACATTTGGATTCTCTGAGTTCTCTGACAACGCTTCAAATCTAGCTCTAAGCCTTTCAGATGCTTCTTCATAGTTCTTGGTAGCTCTTTCTAGGGCATCCGCACCATCTGGTCTTAACTCAAAAAGTCTCTTTAACTCTGCTGCTTTCTCGTTAGTGACATCAAGCTCGAGCTCTGCCCTCTTAACAGGATCGAATGTCATCGCCGCTCTAAAACCCCTGCCCCATTCTTTAAAGAAGTAGAATGGACTATCTGGAAGCATCCCAGGATCTTCAACTCCTAAATCTACCTCTTCTAGAGTGTCTCCTCCGACTTCCACCTCAATTTCTTCAACCTCAACTGACTCGTTCTCTACAACAGTATCATCTGTTGTTGTATCTTCCTGGGCAAAAACTGAGCCCATGAAGACAACGGCCATGAGAAGTGTAAAAACAGTTATCTTCTTGTTCAT
>PCXO01000007.1:18180-19565 GCA_002771135.1 Candidatus Yanofskybacteria bacterium CG10_big_fil_rev_8_21_14_0_10_46_23 | reverse complement strand
CTAGGTATTCCGGGGTAGCTCAATGGTAGAGCAGCTCCCTGTTAAGGAGTTGGTTGCCGGTTCGAGTCCGGCCCCCGGAGCTCGTTAATAGGTTTCTGGTATAGTTATGAGTATGAAGAAAATATTGATATTGGAGATCCTCTCAGACGATGATGAACTGAAGGCTAAGGATGAGGAGGTGCAAGGTCCATACGTAAAAATGTTCGCAGAAGCTATGGATATCGGTGAGGACAGGTTTGTGTTCATTGATGCATCAAAAAAAGTGCCCAACAACCCATCTGAATATTCAGGGATAATCATAGGGAGGTCTACATATGAACCGATTGAGGGAAAAGAAAAACCATGGATGAAAGAAGTTTACGAATTTATCAGAAAAACTGTTAAGGCTGGGGTGCCATTATTAGGAATATGTGGAGGACTTGAATTTACTGCCAGAGCTCTTGGTGGGGAGGTTGTTCCTAACCCTAAAGGTAAGGAGTTTGGTTCCTTTGATATAAAACTAAATGAGGATGGTAAAAAGGATCCATTATTCGAAAATATGCCAGAGGAATTTATGGCTCAAGTATCTCATGGATACTCTGTAGAAGAACTCAAAGATGATTGGAAGGTGCTTGGGTCTTCTGAAATGTGTAACAACCAAGTTATAGCTATAGGTGACAAGGTTAGATTGGTTCAGTTTCATCCAGAAATAAAACCCATACACCTAGAGAATCTGGCAAAGATGAGAAATTTAGAGGTAGAGACCAAAGAATCACCACATACTAAACAGATTCTGCGCAATTTTCTAAAAAACTTTGTTGAATAGCGGTTCTAACGTCGTCCACTAGGGGGAGCTCGTTAATAGGTTATTTGGTATAGTTATGGGTATGAAGATTTTAATTACTGGCAGTTCGGGTTTTATAGGAGAAGAGTTGGCAAATCGTTTGTCTGGCCAACACGAAGTTGCGGAGTACGACTTAGCAAACAATCAAGATATTTTAGATTACGATAACCTGAAGAAAGCAATGAAGGGTTGTGACATCGTGGTTCATCTTGCGGCTATCCGTGGCCCTGACGAAACTAAGTCTTTTCCAGACTACTTTGATATTAACTGTCAGGGGGTATTGAACGTAGCAAAAGCCGCTACGGAAAACGGTGTTAAGCGGATAGTGTACTCCAGCTCCACTGGATATTACGGCCTAGAGAAGGGTGTTCCATATATTAAGCCGATTAAGGAACAAAATGCAGTGATTACTCAACATCTAAAGGCTGATGAAATGGATTGCAGAGACTGCGATATTGCTTACTCTACCAGCAAAGTCATTGCTGAGCAGATTCTCGCCAATTACGGCTTGAGAAAAAAACTAGAGGTGATAATTCTAAGATTGGGCCCAATCGGATCTAGG
>PCXO01000007.1:14374-18158 GCA_002771135.1 Candidatus Yanofskybacteria bacterium CG10_big_fil_rev_8_21_14_0_10_46_23 | reverse complement strand
ACAAAGTTGATCTTTCTAAGGCGCAGGAACTCTTGGGTTACGAGCCACTGTAGCAACAAGACGCGTCCGAACGTCGTCCACGATACGGAGCCCGTGTTAATAGGTTTTGGTATACTTAGGAAATGAGGATAGAACACGTAACTCTATTGGTTAAAGACAGAGAGAAGGCGCTAGCATTCTTTAAGGATGTTCTTGATTTTGACCACGAATTAGTTGATAAACATGCTTGGGTAATTGTAGGAGACCAATATATTCATATAACAGAAGATTCTGGAGAAACAACTACAGATACCTTTTATCATTTTTGCATTGAGAGAGAAGACATAGATGACTATGCAAACAAGTTGAAAGATAGAGGAGTGGAACTCATAGATGAGCAGCCTGGTGCATCATTTTTTGTAAAAGACTTAGACGGTAATCTTATTGAGTTTAGTAAGCCACGAAACAGGTTCTAACGTCGTCCACTAGGGGGAGCTGATGTTTGACTTAATTTAGTGTTTGTATTGATAATAAGCGTACGGTTCCTGAAGGAGAGGTGTGCCGTGAGCCCACAGAACGTTGACAGTCCCCATATCAAGCGAGCTGACACTCCTGGAGGAGGTTGGGTCGGCACCTACAAGGACGGCCGTTGGTGCGAGTGTTGTAAGGCCTGTTTCAATGGTGAGCATGAGGGCATCCTCGCTCACTGGGTCCCGACTCCCCATAGGAAGAAGGCCTATATCGACTGCTCCCTTCATTAGGGATTTCGCCACAGAGAGGAGGTGAAAATATGGGCAAGCGAGGGAACTCGACGAGGATGTCCAAGAGACACTCCTCATCGAGGACGCACCACAAGTCGGTCGTGGGCAACCGTGTTCACGGTCAGGGCCGACACCAGGTCGTCAATCGCACATCCAAGCGTTAGCCGCTGAGCTAACGACGGCCATCGAGGAGGGGGTCACCCTCAGCGGTGGCCCTCTTCATTTATAGATAACCAAACAGGTTTCAACATCATCCACGATGGGGAGCTCGTTAATGGGTTTCTTGATATATACAAAAGAAAGGTGGGCAGTTTATAGAGATGCCCAGCTCTTTTGAGGTGTGGTCGTCGGTTATGAACGGCTTAGGACTGAGCTAGCGCTCTTTAGCGACGCTTGCCCTTGCCTTTGCCTGATGGCCAGATCTTCGGGGCAGAGGGGTAGATCTTGAAGGAACGAGCCTTGCGACCAGACTGGCTCCTAGAAGCTCCCATATGGGGATTGCTCCCGCCAGTGAACTTGCCGCTGGCCTTCCCGTGTCCAAAGTTCTTGCCACCTCCACGGCTAGCACGTGCCAATTTATTCACCTCCTTTCGCAACTAGCTTGATAAGGTTTTACTAGGGTTATGCGATGCTGTCAATATTTGAGAACTCTCTTACCTGGGTGTTTGATATCAAAACTCCGAAATAGATTCTAACATCGTCTATTGGGGGGAGCTATTTATTACGCCAAAACCTTTTAGACCTTCTCGCAATCTCTTCTGGAGGAGGAACATTATATTTCTTCTTCTCGCTTTCTGGAGTTCTTTTATTTATTGGATAGAACTTAACAGAACCATCCTTGAGAACCTTAAATTGAGTTCCGTATTTTTGCTTTCTGCCCTTCATGACCAAGCCCCTATCTACTGTAGCAGCATATAGCCACCTAGCTTTTTCATAGCCCATATCTATGCTCTTATTAGCAAGAGACGTAGCGATTTTAATATCTCCAATATGGTGGAAAATCATAGCTGCCCTATGGTAATCCTCTCCGACCAAATCCTTCCTTTTTATAATTTCCTTCGTTCTTTTCAGTCTTTTTTTGTCCCTTGCATCTAACCAGTATAGAAAATCATCAAATCTTCCCGATGAGAACCTCTTAGGGGGATTGAGTCTATCTCTTTGGTCGGCATCGAATATCCTTTTAAGCTCTTTGTTCATACCCAGATTGTACCAAAATCGGTTCTAACATTGTCCACTACCCTTCCCTCAATATAGGTTTATAGCCAAGAAATAGGTTCTAACGTCGTCTACTAGGGGGAGCCCAACTGGTTGATGTCTTGTTTCAACGATTGTTTTATACGGAGAACGTAAGGCTATCTCTAGCTTTCTGCCGTTTAATACACAGTTCTGAAGTAAGTAGCTGAGCAACTGCTGTTTTTCTCGTGGTTCAGAACTTTCAAATATCTCTGAGGCCCGATTTGCTAAGGAGAATACAGTAGATGCAGTGATATGGAAGTCTTCATCTGCCTTTGTATGCTGATCCAATTTGAAGCCGATTTCATACTGTCTTTCTTTATACTCTTTCATCTTAGTGTCATATATATCCTTAGTAATCCTCCAGTATCTTCTTTGATAATTTTTCAAGTTCTTCTGTGGCGAGAGCCTCTGCTTCCCTAATAGCATTAATCGCTTTGTTTTCCTCTTTCTCAAGTTCATCAGTTATATCCTTGAGTTCAGGGATTTCGTCCATCAAGTTCACATAGTCAGCAAGGCTTATAAAGAAATCCCAATCCCTCTTTTGGTCCCCGAACGCCGCGTAGTATCTATCCAATGTTTTGATTACATCATCCATACCCTTATTTTATATGACAGTTTCCGACATATTCTTTACTTTAATCCACTATGTTTGGCATTATCAAATTAATGGAAGACTCGGTAGGCAAAAATACTCGGAACACTTTGTATATATTTATAGATGAGTCAGGCGACTTTAATTTTTCGCCAGCAGGCTCTACTTATTACATCCTAACTGCAATTAGCACGTTAGATCCGTTGAGTTCCAGAGAACAAATGGTTGATCTAAAATATAAACTGCTCGGCCAGGGAATTGATAGGGATTGCTTTCACGCCACGGAAGACGAACAAGTAGTTCGCAACGAAGTGTTCGCAAGGGTTAAGCTCCTTAACGACTTTGAGATCCATAGCGTAATTGCAGAGAAGAGAAAGGCAAACTTGTCCCTGTATGAACGCTACTCTCCCGATGGTAGCTCCAAGCAACTTAAGAAAGAGCAAGTTGAGGAACGGTTTTATAAGCAAATATGCGAAACCTTGATCCAATATCTCATAAGGGGATACTTGGAATTCAAACCTAGTTTAGGAATTAACAAAATCGTGGTAGTCCAAGACCAAGTGATGACAAAAAGAAAAAGAGAGTTTGTTACTAAATCAGTGAAGACATACGTAAAAGATCGCTTCAACCTGGTACCTTATATGTATTTTCATCAGTCAAAGTCAGACATCAATTGCCAGATAGCTGACTACTGTTGTTGGGCTATGAAAAAGAAGTGGAAAGACAACGAACTTAGGCCCTATGAGGAGATAAAAGATAAGGTTGAGAGTGAGTTCAATATATTCTCCAGGGGACAAACCACCTACTACTAAAAATGACCACCCCGACTATCCTTGCGGAAGAGCCCAGGGGCTCTTATCATCGGGGTGGAACCTTTACTTAATTATAACAGAGAAAGTCGTTGACGCTGCAACGGGAGCTTTTCTATCCTAACACCCATCTGATCCATAGCTCCAAAGCTGCCCAGTAGGGGAAGCTGTCCTGCATCATTCGTATAGATAATCTTGATACCCTTCCATAGGACTACCACCACCCCTCACACCACCACCTCCTTCCATAATGTTGGAGATAAACACATATCCAAGCATAACTATCAAATAAATAAGCCAGGCAACACCAAGTATCCGTACTAGGACAGTTCCTAATTTCCCCAAGTCGGTATTATCCTCCAGTTCCTTGTCTCCCCTCTTGACCACCCGTTTATTCTCCATTCTTT